>CALMTJ010000471.1 GCA_937872715.1 uncultured Methylobacteriaceae bacterium | reverse complement strand
ACGCCTTCACGCTGTTCGAGCGGCTGGAAGGCAAGCTCGAGCAATATCCCGGGCAGCTCACCCGCGCCTGCGTCGAGCTCACCAAGGATTGGCGCACCGACCGCTACCTGCGCCGGCTGGAGGCCATGATGCTGGTGGCGGACCGCGAGGTCAGCCTGCTTCTGTCCGGGGCGGGCGACGTGCTCGAGCCCGAGGCGGGGCCGTTCGGCGGCGTGATGGCGATCGGGTCCGGCGGCAATTACGCGCTCGCGGCCGCCCGCGCGCTCGTCGAGACCGGCATGGACGCGGAGGCGATCGTGCGCCGCTCCCTCGCCATCGCGGCGGAGATCTGCGTCTATACGAACGGCAACCTCGTGGTGGAAAGCCTGGACGCGTGAGCTCCCTGTTTTGCAGACGTTCGGGACGTCGGGTGGCTGGAATGCGGTGAGATGCCGGCCTACTTCATGCCTTTGAACTGCGAGGTCGATCCATGACTGCGCCCGTCACCATAGACCTCGACGATACGATCCTGTCGGCGCTGGATGGCTTCGCGTCTACGATGGCGCGGTCGCGGGACGGGATCATCATTCTCGCCCTGCAGGAATGGCTGGCCGCGCAGTCGGACTTCATCGCTCACGTCAAGGCCGGGATCGCGGACGCGGAGGCGGGGCGATTCGTATCGCAGGAGGAGATGGAGCGGATCGCCGGCAAGTACGGGGCGGTGTGAAACTCGTCTGGACGGCCAGAGCAGCCGCCAATCTCGAAGAGATCGCGGACTACATTGCCCGCGACAACCCGTCTGCGGCAGCGAGGTTGACGCGGCGTATCGTGTCGTCGGCAGCCCGATTGACTGGCCACCCCCACCTCGGAAAGCCTGGCCGCATCGCTGGCACGCGAGAACTGGTGATCGCCAGGAGCGCCTATGTGGCCGCCTATCGCGTCACGGAGGGCGTGATCGAGATCCTTGCGGTTCGTCACGGCGCCCGTGACTGGCCGAAGGAGTTATAGGCGCCAGACTACCTTCTTTCCGAGCTCGACCGCTTCGCCGAGGCAACCTTGTCCTGGGGAGCCTGGACGCTCCACCGTCAATCGCCCGGGCAGGGGGGTAGGGCGGCGAGGCTCGCCCTCACGCCCGCCGGCAACCCGTCCTGGGCGCCCGAATAGCTGACGCATCCGGCGCCACCTTCGGCTGCGGGCCGTTGTTGTCGAAGACGCGCCAGAAATCGGCCAGCGCCAGATAGCGGGGCAGGTTGGCGATCGAGCGGGTGAAGCGGCGCCTCGCGTCGCTTTCCGGGATGGCGTGTCCGCCCTCGCTGACCGGGCGGGCGATGCGGGCCAGCGCCATGTCCGGATCGGCCACGGCGAAGTAGAGGAGGTGGACGAGCCAGCCCCGTGCCCGCGCGTCCCTCAGACGGCGCATATAGGTCAGGCCCGCGAGCGTGGTCTCGATGGTGAAATCGGTCCTGCTCCCGTTCCCGGCGACGAGCGCGTCGATCCTGCGGAGCGCGAGGCGGGCCGCATCGGCCCGCTCCGCATCCGGGTCCATCGGCGACAGGCCGCGAGCGATCTCGTCGAGGTTCACGAACCGGACCGAACCCGAGACGGCCCGGATATGCCGGAAGGCGTAGGTCGTCTTGCCGACGCCGTCCGGGCCGGCGACGAGCCAGATCGCGGGACGGTCTCGCGTCATGCGAACGGCGCGACCGTGACAGGGAGCGGGGAGATCACTATCTCCGATCCCATACCCGTCCAGACCCGTCATGACCACCTTCTCTCCCCGCGAGATCGTTTCCGAGCTCGACCGCTTCATCGTCGGGCAGGCGGATGCCAAGCGCGCCGTCGCCATCGCGCTGCGCAACCGCTGGCGGCGCCAGCAGCTCGAAGGGCCGCTGCGCGAGGAGGTGGCGCCGAAGAACATCCTGATGATCGGGCCCACGGGCTGCGGCAAGACGGAGATCTCCCGCCGCCTCGCCCGGCTCGCGGGCGCGCCCTTCCTCAAGGTGGAGGCGACCAAGTTCACCGAGGTCGGCTATGTCGGGCGCGACGTCGAGGGGATCGTCCGCGACCTCGTGGAGGTCGGGATCGGGCTCGTCCGGGACGAGAAGCGCAAGAGCGTCGAGGCGAAGGCGCATGCGGCCGCGGAGGAGCGGGTCCTCGACGCCCTGGTGGGCAAGACGGCCTCGGCCGCGACGCGCGACAGCTTCCGGCGGAAGCTCCGGGCGAACGAGCTGGACGACAAGGAGATCGAGGTCGAGACCGGGGGCGGCAGCCCGGCCGGCCTGCCCATGTTCGAGATCCCCGGCATGCCGGGCGCCTCCGTGGGGGCGGTCAACATCTCGGACATGCTGGGCAAGGCGTTCGGGGCCGGGCGGACGAAGACGCGCCGGCTCACGGTGCGGGACGCCTACGGGCCGCTGATCGCCGAGGAATCCGACCGCCTCCTCGACGCGGACGCGATCCATGCCGAGGCGATCCGGCAGGTGGAGAACAACGGCATCGTCTTCCTGGACGAGATCGACAAGATCTGCGCCCGCCAGGAGGGCGGCCGGGCCGGGGCCGACGTCTCGCGCGAAGGCGTCCAGCGCGACCTCCTGCCCCTCATCGAGGGCACGAGCGTCTCGACCAAGCACGGCACGGTGAAGACGGACCACATCCTGTTCATCGCGTCGGGCGCCTTCCACGTCTCCAAACCCTCCGACCTCCTGCCCGAGCTGCAGGGCCGGCTGCCGATCAGGGTCGAGCTGAACCCGCTCACGATCGACGATTTCCGCCGCATCCTGACGGAGACCGAGGCCTCCCTGATCAGGCAATCCGTGGCGCTGCTCGCGACGGAAGGCATCGCGCTCGCCTTCTCGGACGACGCGATCGTGGCGCTGGCCAAGGTCGCCTTCGAGGTGAACGCCACCGTCGAGAACATCGGGGCGCGGCGCCTCCACACCGTGCTCGAACGCGTGCTGGACGAGATCTCGTTCACGGCGCCGGACCGTTCGGGCGAGGCCGTCTCGATCGACGGCGCCTACGTGCGCGACCGCGTGGAGGACCTGGCGAAGAACGCGGATCTCAGCCGCTTCATCCTCTGATCTTCGCCGGGACAGCGGAGAACCCCCGATCGGTCCCGCGCGTTGCGAGGGGAGGGACAGCCGCAGGAGGAGCCGCATGGCGAGGCAGCAGACGCCCGCGCAGAAGAAGACGGTCGAGCGCGTCATGCACGAATTCAAGCACGGCGGGCTCAGGACGGGCGGGGACGGTCCCACCGTGAGGAACCCGAAACAGGCGATCGCCATCGCCCTGCACGAGGCCGGCGCGTCGAACGGGGAAAGCCCGAAGGCGAACAGGAAGAACCTGGCCAGGACGAAGGAACGCCGCGGCGAGACGGCCCGCGACGAGGCCGAAGGCACGAGCAAGGCCGCGCTCTACGCGGAGGCCAGGAAGAAGGACGTCCCGGGCCGCTCGAAGATGAGCAAGGCGCAGCTCCGGCACGCGTTGGACCGTTGAGACCGTACGGCTTAAGCGGCGCTTCACGAGCCGGCCGCAAGGTGCGGCACCCGTCTGCCCCGGAGAGGTCCGTGACGTCTTGGAGAATCATCGGCCGCCGGGCCGGTGCCGCCGCCCTGTTCGGGCTCGCGCTCGCCGGGCCGGCCTCGGCCGCCACCTGCCGGGATCCGGCCGGGTTCGGCAAATGGCTGGGCGACATCCGCCGGGAGGCGGTCGCGCAGGGGATCTCGGCCCGGGCGGTCGAGGCGGGCCTCGCGGGCGTCACCTTCGACGACGCCGTAATGCGCAAGGATCGCGGCCAGGGCGCGTTCCGGGTGCCCTTCGAGCAGTTCGTGCGGAGCCGCGTGACGGCCGGCCGCGTCCAGCGGGCCGGCCAGCAGCTCCGGCAGCGGGCGGCCCTGTTCGACCGCATCGAGCAGCGCTTCGGCGTGCCGGGACCGATCCTGGCCGCGATCTGGGCCATGGAGACCGATTTCGGCGCCGTCCAGGGCAACCTGTCCGTCGTCCGGTCCGTCGCGACGCTCGCCTATGATTGCCGCCGGACGGAGCGTTTCACGGGCGAGCTCTTCGCGGCCCTGCGGGTGATCGAGCGGGGCGACCTGTCGCCGGCGCAACTGCGCGGCGCCTGGGCGGGCGAGATCGGCCAGACCCAGTTCATGATCTCGAACTACGACAAGTACGGCGTCGATTTCGACGGCGACGGCCATGCCGACCTGATCCACTCGGCCCCGGACGTTTTGGCCTCCACGGCCAATTTCCTGAAGGGTCATGGCTGGCAGCGCGGGGCCGGCTGGAACCCCGGCCAGCCGAACTTCGCCGTCATCCGCGAATGGAACAAGTCGGAGAATTACGCCCGCGCCATCGCGCTCTTCGCCTCCAAGCTGTCGGATTGACCGGGCCGGTCAGCGCGGGGCCGTGACCCGGATCGGCCCCGAGCGGCACGCCGCGCGATCGACCTCCGGGCAGGGCCGGAAGCCGGACAGGTCGCGCGTCATGCAGACCCGCACCTCCTGAAGCGCGCCGCGCCGGCAGGTGACGGACATCATGTCGGCCCGCAGACCCGGGTTCACGGCCGCGAAGGCGCGCTCGACGCTCCCCGACGTGGTCTCGGCGTCGCGGCTCACCGTCGTGAGCGGGTCCGGGATCGCCACCTTGTCGCGGGCCGCCTTCACAGCCTGGAAATAGGCCGTCGGGGCGAGGCCCGAGCAGGTTCCGTGGGTGCGCCACTCGTGCCGGGCGAGGTTCGGGTCCGGATAGAGGTCGCCCGAACCGTCGAGCGCCGAGCGCGGGGCGTTCCGGCCGCCCGCGCAGGCCGTCGGATAGCCGCGCTCGTATTGCGGCCAGAGCCCGTGCACCACGAAGCCGAGCCGGCGGCCGGCCTCGCATTGCGGCGAGCCCCGCTCCTGCCCGGTCGTCTCGCAGAAATTCGGCGACCACGACAGGGCCAGCACGTAGAAGTCGAACTCGCCCGGCGTTCCGTTGCGAGGCTGGGCCGCGGAGGGCGACAGCCCGAGAAGCAGCCATCCGAGGATCGCGAGGATCCGCACGGGCGGGCGGCCGGTCAGGGCCGGGCCATCCGGCAGGCCGGGCTATAGGCGAGGTTGCGGTCGAGCCCGGCCACGCAGAACTCGACGTTCCAGCCCGCGCCGATGAACCCGAGATCCTCCCGGACGGAGAAGTCGACCCGGTGCCACGTCCCGTCGGACACGGCCGCGTTGGCGGTGCAATAGCGGCGCGGGATCGTGTCGAGCCCCCAGGGCCGGAAGGCGACCGGCTGCACCCGGTCGTAGCTCAGGATGGTGAGCGGCGAGTTCCAGTACCCCGCTTCCTTGTCGGCGAAGCGGCCCGACACTTCGGCCAGGACATCCGGATCGGTGCAGGCGGGCAGCTCCGCCACGTAGGGAATGATCCGCTTCTCCGCCGGGACGAGCTCGCGCGCCGGCACCGCCGCGGGTAGAAGCGCGGACAGGCCGGCGAGAGAAGCGACGAGGGCTCGACGCAGCATGCGTCCATCTCCAGATTCGACGCCGGACCATGATGGTCGCGCCGCCCGCCGGTCAATGGCGCCGGCGCCACAGCCCGCGGGAGATCGCAGGCCTGCGCCGTCCCCGCCCGGCCGGGGCTTCGAGCTCGGTCGGCGGCATGAAGGGTGACCATCGCCGCGTCATGGCCGGGCTCGGCCCGGCCATCCACGTCCGTCCGGGGCCGTGACGTCGACGGG
>CALMTJ010000470.1:15875-19495 GCA_937872715.1 uncultured Methylobacteriaceae bacterium | reverse complement strand
TCCGGCCGCCTTTTCCCGATCTCGTGGTCGCGTCCGGCCGCAGGGCCGTCCCCTACGTCAGGGCGGTGAAGCAGAGTTCAGGCGGCAGAACCTTCACCGTGATCCTCAAGGACCCGCGCACCGGCGCTGGTGCGGCCGACCTCGTCTGGGTGCCGGGCCACGACCGCCTGCGCGGCCCGAACGTGCTCGTCACGACGACCGCTCCGCACCGCCTCTCGGCGGCGGCGCTCGCCGGAGCCCGGGAACGGCCGGACGGCCGGATCGCGGCGCTGGCGCCACCCCGGGCGGCGATCCTCGTCGGGGGTGACAGCCGGCACGGTCGCGCCGAGGAACGCCATGTCGCCCAATTCCTGGAACGGCTCGGCAGCTTGGCCGCGGCCGGCGTGGCACTGGCCGTGACGACATCGCGCCGGACGTCTCCGCCGCTTCGCGATGCGATGTCCGGGCTCGTCCGCCATACGGGCGGGTTCCTGTGGGACGGGCAGGGCCCGAACCCGTACCCGACCATGCTGGCCCTGGCCGACATGGTCGTCGTCACGGCCGAATCCACCAATATGATCAGCGAGGCCGTCGCGACGGGCGCGCCCGTGCTCGTGGCGGAATGGCCGGTCGGCCGCAGGCAGGCGGCGTTCCTCGACGAATTGTCCCGTCACGGGGCGGTCCGCCCCTTTCAAGGCGCGCCGGAGCGCTTCACATATGAGCCCCTGGACTCGACGCCCCTGATCGCGGAAGCCGTCGCCGTGCGTCTGGCGGCGCATCTGGCGGGACGGCGTTGATTCCGGCGGAGAGGTTCCATGGCGCACATCCATGCCAAGCTCGTCATCATCGGCGCCGGGCCGGCCGGCTACACGACGGCCATCTACGCCGCCCGCGCGATGCTCGAGCCCGTGCTGATCTCCGGCATCCAGCCGGGCGGGCAGCTCACCATCACGACGGATGTCGAGAACTATCCGGGCTTCGCCGACGTCGTCCAGGGGCCTTGGCTCATGGAGCAGATGCGGCTCCAGGCGGAGCATGTCGGCACCCGCATCGTGTCCGACACGGTGGTGAAGGCGGATCTGTCCAGCCGGCCCTTCCACCTGGAAGGGGATGGCGGCGACACCTACTCGGCCGACGCCGTGGTGGTGGCGACAGGCGCCCAGGCGCGCTGGCTCGGGCTCCCGTCCGAGGCGGTCTACCAGGGGTTCGGGGTGTCCGCCTGCGCGACCTGCGACGGGTTCTTCTTCCGCGGCAAGGAGGTCGCGGTGGTGGGCGGCGGCAACACGGCCGTGGAGGAGGCGCTGTACCTCGCCAACATCGCCGCCAAGGTGACGCTCGTGCACCGGCGCGACAGCCTCCGGGCCGAGCGCATCCTCCAGGAGCGGCTGTTCCGCCACCCGAACGTGACGGTGCTGTGGAACCAGGCCGTGGACGAGATCCTGGGCGATCCCGGCCCGCCCGCCTCCGTGACGGGCCTCCGGCTGCGGGACGTGAAGAACGGCCGCACGCGCGACGTCGGGGTCGACGGCGTCTTCGTCGCCATCGGCCACAAGCCGGCGACGGCCGTCTTCGCGGGCCAGCTCGACACCAAGCCCGGCGGCTATCTCAAGGTCGCGCCCGGCTCGACCGCCACCAACATCCCGGGCGTGTTCGCGGCCGGCGACGTGACGGACGACGTCTACCGGCAGGCGGTGACGGCGGCCGGTCTCGGCTGCATGGCGGCGCTCGACGTCGAGCGCTATCTCGAATCCGCGAACCTCCTGCGCGAGGCGGCCGAATAGCCGGCGCGGCCGGCGGGGGCAGACGCGTGGACTGGGACAAGATCCGGATCTTCTACACCGTGGCCGAGGCCGGCAGCTTCACGCGCGCCGGGGACGACCTGGCGCTCAGCCAATCGGCCGTCAGCCGGCAGATTTCGGCGCTCGAACGCGAGCTCAAGGCCCCGCTCTTCCACCGGCACGCGCGGGGGCTGATCCTCACCGAGCAGGGCGACATCCTGTTCCGGGCGGCCCGCGACATGCGGCTCCGACTGGAGAACACCCGCGCCCGGCTCGAGGAAACGAGCGAGCGGCCGTCGGGCGAGCTCAAGGTGACCACCACGGTCGGGCTGGGCTCGCTCTGGCTCATCCAGCGAATCGCCGAGTTCCTGGACACCCATCCGGAGGTGCGGGTCTCGCTCATCCTGACGAACGAGGAGCTCGACCTCGCCATGCGGGAGGCCGACGTGGCGCTCCGCCTCCGCCGCCCGGCCCAGCCGGACCTGATCCAGCGCCGGCTCTTCACCGTGCATTTCCACGTCTACGCCTCGGCCGATTACGTGAAGCGCTTCGGGGAGCCGAAGAGCCTCGACGACCTCGACGATCACCGGCTCATCTCGTTCGGCGGTGACCAGCCGTCCTACCTGCTCTCCGTGCATTGGCTCGCGACGATCGGCCGGGACGGCAAGCCGCCGCGCGACTATCACCTCGTGGTGAACAACATCCCGGCGCTCCTGGCCGCGGTCGAGACGGGCGCCGGGATCGCGGTGCTGCCCGATTACGCGGTCGACGGCGACAGCCGATTGGTGCCGCTGCTCCGCGACATCGAGATGCCGGCGCTCGAATCCTACCTCGTCTACGCCGAGGAGATGAAGAACGTGGCGCGCGTCCAGGCCTTTCGCGACTTCCTCGTCCTCAAGGCGCAACGCTGGACCTACTGAGCAATTGTCCGTGAACTTGGCTGACGCGATGTCCGCCCCGTCATTGCGAGCGGAGCGAAGCAAACCAGCCGGCGCTGCGCGAGCGCCTGGATTGCTTCGTCGGCTACGCCTCCTCGCAATGACGGACGGCGCTCAATCCGTCACGCCCAGAGCCGCTCGCCCTGCAGATCCTTGTAGAGGTCGGCCACGAGGTCGCCGTAGCCGTTGAACAGGAGCGTCGGGCGCTGCTCGCCCGTCCCGAGCACGCGCTCGGAGGCCTGGCTCCATCGCGGATGGGGCACCTGCGGATTCACGTTCGCCCAAAAACCGTATTCGGACGCCTGCAGGCCTTCCCAGAAGGTCTTCGGGCGCTCGGTTGAGAACGTGATCTTGCTGATCGCCTTGACCGACTTGAACCCGTATTTCCACGGCACCGCGAGCCGGAGCGGGGCGCCGAACTGGTTGCCGAGCGGCTTGCCGTAGATGCCGGTCGCAAGGAGCGCGAGGTCGTTGTTGGCCTCGGCCATCGTCAGCCCCTCCGTGTAGGGCCATGGATACCAGAACTGCTTCTGGCCGGGCGCCTGCGACCGGTCCATGAAGGTCTGCATCACGACGTATTTGGCATCGGAGGTGGGCTTCGCGAGCGCCACGAGCGATCTCAAGGGGAAGCCGGTCCACGGGACCGCCATGGACCAAGCCTCCACGCATCGGTGGCGGTAGAGCCGCTCCTCGAGCGGCATCTTCCTAATCAGGTCGTCCACCGCGATCTCGAACGGCTTCTCGACGAGGCCGTCGATCTTCACCGTCCAGGGCCTCGTCCTCAGCGCCTCGGCACCCGCCGAGATCGATTTGGACGTGCCGAACTCGTAATAGTTGTTGTAGTCGCCCGACACCTTCTCGTCCGTGATCGCCCGGTCGAGCTTGAAGCCGTCGTTGCGGCGGCTCCTCGCGGGCGGGCTCGGCC
>CALMTJ010000470.1:0-15865 GCA_937872715.1 uncultured Methylobacteriaceae bacterium | reverse complement strand
GTCGTTGCGGCGGGCCGGGTAGAGGTCGGCCGGCGGATCGGCGGCGCGCGCGCTTCCGCCGGCGAGGGCCGCGCCCGCGAGGCCGAGCCCGCCCGCGAGGAGCCGCCGCCGGTCCAGGAACACGGCTTCCGGCGTCGCCGCGCTCTCGGGCATCTCCCAGGCGCGGCGTGTCCTGATCAGCATGGCAAACTCCTCCGGATCCCGGACCGAACCCGCGGCCGGTTCCACCACGGCCGGTGGCTTCGCGAGGCCTCCGAGGACATTCTACGGCCGAGAGCCGCGGAAGGTTGCAACGTCAGGCCGGGTAGCGGTTCGCGGCCGGGCCGAAATAGTGGATGTAGCGCGCGCTGATCGCCCGGATGGGCATGACCACGAACACGTCCGTGGTGCCGAAGGCGCGGTCCACCACCGCGCCGTCGCCGAAGGTCGCGCCGGCACGGAGATAAGCCTTCACGAGCGGCGGCAGGGACCGCATGGCGGCTTTGGGCTCGATCTCTCCCGGCCCGAGCCTGTCCATGGGGATGTGGCGGTCGGGGAGGGCCGCGACGCGCCATTCGGCCGGCGAGGCGGCATGGTGGTGGAGGAAGCCGAGCGGCACCGCCAGCCGGTCAGGCTCCGTGCCGTCGAGGCTCGCGCAGCCGATCAGGGCATCGGCCCCGTGCCGGAGCGCGTAGGCCCAGATGCCTTGCCAGAGGAGTTCCACCGTCTTCCGGTCGCGATAGGGTCTGGCCACGCAGGACCGCCCGAGTTCCAGGAAGCGGAGGTCGGCGCGTCGGGACAGAAGGGGGGACAGGTCGAACTCGGTGGCTGCGTAGAACCCCGCACCCCTCTCCGCGACCTCCTGGCGGAGGAGCCGGTAGGTGCCGACCACCTTCGGCTTCGGCGCCCGGAAGGGCTTGGTGGCGACGTCGTGATCGAGCACGACCATGTGGTCGCAGGCGGCGTCGTAGATGTCGACATCTCGGCGCAGGAGGGCGGCAAGCCGGGACGGAGAGGCGGAGCCCTCCTCGAAGAACACCCGGTAGCGCAGACGCTGCGCGCGCCTGATCTCCCGGGCGCCGTTCGCGAGGCGAACCTCGAGCGAGCCGCGCCGGCCCAGGCTGTCGGCGACCGGCGGACATGCCGGCGTGGGGACCGGGATCGTGACCGGACCGCTCTGGATGTGCAGGTTCATCGCCGCCGCCGTGATACGCGGGTCATCCCAATCACGGAGAGTTGACGGATTCGCGACGGCCGCTGGCGTCCGCGGCACCTCGATATGCCGCGCGGAGCCGAGATCAGAACTTCCCGGGCAGGCTCACGAACGCATCGCCGAGCGCGCCCACCGCGTCGCGGAGCTTGCGGCCGGTCGAGCCGATTGTCGGGACTTCCAGGCCGAACACGTTCACGTGATCGTCGTCGCTCTCGGGCGCGACCGGACGGGCATCGGCGACCTGCGTGCGGGTCACCTTCTGCGGGGCGGGGATGACCGCGCCAGCGGACGCCGTGCGCTCCGGCCGGCCGGACGGTGCGGCCGCTACCTTCGCGAGCGGCATGCGGGGCGCTGGCGGCGGCAGCGGAACGGCCCCGCGACCCGAGAGAGGTGTCGCCTCGGCCGGGCGCGGCACCAGGGCCGCCGGGACGGGAACGGACGGCGCCTCCGAAAGCAGCGTCGCGCTCGTCCGCGCCGAGGCCGCGGTGACGAGGCCCGTCGCCGGAAGGGAAGCGGTCGAGACCGGCTCGGCCTGGAGCGACGCATCCCGGGACGCCGGCGCGACGGCGGGTCCTCGCAAAGACTCGGGTTCGGGTAATGACGTCGCGGCAGGGCTCGCGGCCGCCTGTATCACCCTGATCGGCGGGCGCGCGACCAGCTCCGGAACTCCGTTGCGGATCTCGGGCATGTCGGGCACGCGGCCCATCCGGATCGCCTCGCGCTTCGGCGTGCCCGGCCCGGGGGAGAAGGCGAACCCGGCCAGGAACGACGGTCCCGAGAGCACCAGATATCCGGCTCCGGCGAGCGCCCCTACGCATCCCAACGCGCCGGCGCATACGGCCAGCATGACGAGACGCGATCTCCCGGCTGTCCGGGCCGGCATGACGGCCAGTCGGTCCGCCGAAGTCTGGATCGCCTCCACGGCCCGCGAAGACACGTCCTGCCTATCGACATCAATGGCGAGCGACGCCATGCAGCGCATCTCCGTCGACCTCGAATTTCGGCCGATTTGCCGGATCTATCAGGAGTTCGATTCGGGCGCATTAATGTCGCGCGCAAGACTCTTTCGCGAGTCCCCCCTGAACATGCCCGATATCGGCACTAACGTTGCCGTCGGGAAACACGGGACGTCAGGGTTGACGTACGGAATAGCCGAGGTCAGCCTCCGGTCCCTCCACACGGCTTCCGAAGGACGTCCGACCGATGAGGTCAACCGCATCCGCATGGCTCGGCGCCGTCATGGGCGCCCTCGCGGCAGGCACGCCGGCCGCCGGTCTCACCAACCCGCTCGACAACGGGCCGATCGCGGACTTCCTGAACGAGTTCCGGCAGCAGGCGATCCCGCGCGAGACGGTCACCTATCCGGGGCCGGAGAAGGCCGGGACGGTCGTGGTCTCGACCGGGCAGCGCCGCCTCTATTACGTGCTCGGCGGCGGCCGAGCCCTCCGCTACGGCGTGGGCGTCGGGCGGCAAGGATTCTCCTGGTCCGGCGCGAAGACCGTCTCCATGAAGCGGGAATGGCCGTCCTGGCGCCCGCCTTCCGAGATGCTGCGGCGCCGGCCGGACCTGCCCCGCTACATGTCGGGCGGGCAGGACAACCCGCTCGGCGCCCGCGCCATCTATCTCGGGTCGTCGCTCTACCGCATCCACGGCTCGAACGAGGCGGACACGATCGGGTCGGCCGTGTCGTCCGGCTGCATCCGGATGACGAACCGGGACGTCGTCGACCTGTACGACCGGGTGCGGGTCGGCACCCGGGTGGTGGTGAAGAACTGACCGGCGCGCGCGGTCTACTGGCGCGCCTGCTGGATGCGCGTCCTGCGGCCCGCCCTGCGCCGCTCGTCGTCGGCCCGGCGGGCCTCGGCGGCCTCTGCCGGCCGCGAGCGCACCGTCCGAGTAGCCGTACCCGCAGCCGCCGTAGCCGCACCACGCCTGGGCGGGGCTCGTGCTGGCCAGGGTAGCGCCCGAGAGGGCCGCGCCGGCGGCCACGAGCGAGATCATCTTCGTCCGAACGTTCATCTGATACCCCCAATCGCTGCCGAAGCGGCGAGCTCCGGTCGGCGAGCGGTGTAGGGACCGGACGTTGCGGCGCTGCGTCGTCGGCAGGAAAATGGTTTCAGCCCGGTTTCGCCTCCGGGGCGGGGCGCGCTCCGAAGATGGCCGATCCGACCCGGACATGCGTGGCGCCGAGCTGGATCGCCGGCTCGTAATCGGCGCTCATGCCCATCGAGAGCGAAGGCAACCCGTTCCGGGCCGCGATCCGTCCGAGGAACGCGAAATGCGGGGAGGGCAGGTCGGCGGCAGGGGGAATGCACATCAAGCCGTCGATCTGCAGGCCGTGATCCGACCGGCATCGGCCGATGAAGGCGTCGGCCTCGTCCGGGAGCACTCCGCCCTTCTGTGGCTCCGCGCCCGTGTTCACCTGGATCAGGAGGCGCGGCCTTCGGCCCTGGCGGTCGATCTCCTGGGCGAGCTCCTTCGCCAGGGACGGGCGGTCAAGGGTGTGGATCGCATCGAAGAGCGCCACCGCGTCGCGAGCCTTGTTGGATTGGAGGGGGCCGATCAGGTGAAGCTCCGTGTCGGGCCAAGCCTCGCGCAGCCCCGGCCACTTGGCCGCGCTCTCCTGGACGTAGTTCTCGCCGAACAAGCGCTGTCCGGCCTGCAGCGCAGGCCTGATGCCGTCGGCCGGGATCGTCTTGGATACGGCGATCAACGCCACCGACCCGGCGGGCCTGCCGAAATCGCGCTCGGCCCGGCTGATGCCGGCACGGATGGCCAGGAGGTTCTCTGGAACGGAGGTCATGACCTATCCTAACCGCTCCGTCCGGAGTCCGGCAGAGGTTACGCGACAGCCTCCGGTCCGGTTTCCTGTCGCTTTCTGTCCGGAGTGATGGAATAGGCAGGACGGGCGGTAGATGGCGAACGCGGGCGAAGATGGTCGAGCGATACAACGCGAAGGAAGCGGAGCCGCGTTGGCAGGCGGAATGGGCGGCGCGCGAACTCTTCCGCACGAGCAACGACGACCCCCGGCCCAGATACTACGTGCTGGAGATGTTCCCCTACCCGTCCGGGCGCATCCACATGGGTCATGTCCGCAACTACACGATGGGCGACGTGGTGGCCCGCTACAAGCGGGCACGCGGCTTCAACGTCCTCCACCCGATGGGCTGGGACGCGTTCGGCATGCCGGCCGAGAACGCCGCGATCCAGAACAACGTCCATCCGAAAACCTGGACCTACGCCAATATCGACGCGATGCGGGCGCAGTTGAAGGTCATGGGGCTGTCGCTCGACTGGTCTCGCGAGGTCGCGACCTGCGACCCGTCCTATTACCGCCACCAGCAGCGCATGTTCCTCGACTTCCTCGACGCCGGCCTCGTGACCAGGAAGACCGCGAAGGTGAACTGGGACCCGATCGACGGGACGGTGCTGGCGAACGAGCAGGTGATCGACGGGCGCGGCTGGCGTTCGGGCGCGGCCGTCGAGCAGCGCGAGCTGACGCAATGGTTCTTCAAGATCACCGATTACGCGGCCGATCTCGACGCGCGCCTCGACACGCTGGAGCGCTGGCCGGACAAGGTCCGGCTGATGCAGCGGAATTGGATCGGCCGGTCCGAGGGGCTGCTGATCGGCTTCGCGCTCGATCCCTCGACGAGCCCGTCCGGAGAGGATCGGCTCGACATCTACACGACGCGACCGGACACGCTCTTCGGGGCCAGGTTCCTTGCCGTCGCACCCGACCATCCGCTGGCGAAAGCCGCCTCCGAACGCGATCCGGCGCTCGCCGGCTTCATCTCCGAATGCCGGCGTCTCGGCACCGCCCAGGAGGCCATCGACAGGGCCGACAAGCTCGGCTTCGACACCGGCATACGGGCGACGCATCCCTTCGATCCGGCGTGGCGGCTGCCCGTCTACGTCGCGAACTTCGTCCTCCTGGAATACGGGACGGGCGCCATCTTCGGCTGCCCGGCGCATGACCAGCGCGACCTCGACTTCGTCAACCGGTACGGGCTCGGCGCCACTCCCGTCGTCTGCCCTGCGGATCAGGATCCGGACACCTTCGTCGTCACCGATACCGCCTATGACGGCGATGGCCGCATGATCAATTCGCGCTTCCTGGACGGGATGAGCATCGGGGAGGCGAAGGAAGAGGTCGCGAGCCGGCTTGAGGCGGAGGTCAGGGACGGGCGACCGGTCGCGTCCCGCAAGGTCAATTTTCGGCTGCGGGACTGGGGCATCTCACGCCAGCGTTACTGGGGCTGCCCCATTCCGATGATCCACTGCAAGCGGTGCGGCATCGTTCCCGTGCCGCGCGAGGGTCTGCCGGTGGTGCTGCCGGACGACGTGTCCTTCGACCAGCCAGGGAACCCCCTCGATCGGCATCCCATCTGGCGGGATGTGTCCTGCCCGTCCTGCGGCGGTCCCGGCCGTCGTGAGACGGACACGATGGACACCTTCGTGGATTCGTCCTGGTACTTCGCCCGCTTCACCGATCCGCACCTTGCGGAGGTGCCCACGGACCGCGCGGTCGCCGACAGCTGGCTGGGAGTCGACCAGTATATCGGTGGGATCGAGCACGCGATCCTGCACCTCCTCTACTCGCGCTTCTTCATGCGGGCGATGCGACGGGTGGGGTGGGTCGGCCGCGACGAGCCGTTCGACGGGCTGTTCACCCAGGGCATGGTGGTTCACGAGACCTACCGGGACGCCTCGGGTGCATGGGTTCAGCCGGCGGATGTGCGTCTCGAAGGCATGAGCGGAGGGCGGCGCGCGTTTCACGTGAAAACATCGGAGCCGATCGAGATCGGCCCGATCGAGAAGATGTCGAAGTCGAAGAAGAACACGGTCGATCCCGACGACATCATCGCAAGCTACGGGGCGGACACGGCGCGCTGGTTCATGCTGTCCGACTCCCCGCCGGAGAGGGATGTGATCTGGACGGAGGAGGGCGTGCAGGGCGCCTGGCGCTTCGTCCAGCGCATCTGGCGGCTGGTCGGCGACGCGGCGGAGCTGCCGTCCGGCGCGGGCGGCGATCCCGTTGCGCCGCTCAGGCGGACGGCGCACAAGACGGTCGCGGCCGTACAGGACGACATCGAGGGGCTCCGCTTCAACCGGGCCGTCGCCCGCATCCACGAGCTCGCCAACGCGATCGCGGCCGAGCTGCAAGGAGGCGGCGATCCCGCGGCGATCCGGGAGGCCGTGCGGCTGACCGTGCAGCTCATCGCCCCGATGATGCCGCATCTTGCCGAGGAATGCTGGCGCGCGCTCGGCGCTTCTGGCGAAGGCGGAACGCAGCTCGTGGCCGAGGCGCCCTGGCCCGAGGTCGACGTCACGCTGCTCGTCGAGGACGTGATCACCCTTCCGGTCCAGGTGAACGGCAGGAAGAGGGCGGACATCACCGTGCCCCGAGATGCGGACGCCCTGGCCATCGAGGCGGCCGTGCTCTCGCTCGAGGCCGTGAGACGTGCGATGGAGGGCCGGCCGCCCCGCAAGGTGATCGTCGTGCCGCACAGGATCGTCAATGTCGTCGCCTGAGCCCGGCCCCGCGCCCCGACGTTGGCGCCAGGGCGGCCCCACCTTGCGGCTGGGATTCGCGCTCGCATCCTGCCTCGCGCTGACGGCCTGCTTCCGCCCCCTCTATGGCCCCACGGCGTCGGGTGTGACCGTCCAGGACTCGCTCGGGGCCGTGCAGGTCGAGACTGCGGTGAGCCCGCCCGGGCAGGAGCGCATCGCGCATTACGTGCGGAGCGAGTTGATCTACGGGCTGGACGGGTCGGGGACGCCGCGGCCCAAATCCTACACGCTCTCGCTCGATACGGCCGAGACGATCCAGCCCGTATCGGTCGACACCACCTCTGGACGGGCGGACGCGGCGGCCCTGAACGGCACGGTCAAGTTCGTGCTGAAGGGTCCGAACGGCAAGGCCCTGTTCTCCGGCACAGCCCGGGCAAACGCCACCTATCAGCGCGATCAGCAGCGTTTCGCCTCCGTGCGGGCGGCCCGGGACGCCGATATCCGGGTGGCGCAGCTCATCGCCGAGGACATCAAGCAGCGCATCGCGGCCTATTTCGCGAGCGCGCCGGCGCCGTGACGGCGGTCAAGGCGGCCGATGTCGATCGGGCGCTGGCGGGACGTGGGCCGGACGTCAACGTGCTCCTGTTCTACGGCCCCGATACCGGCCGGGTCGCCGAGCGGGCGAGGGCCGCGGCGCATGCCGCCGTCGACGATCCGGCGGACGCCTTCCAGCTGATCCGCATCGATGGCGACGCGCTGTCGGACGATCCCGGCCGCCTCGTGGACGAGGCCACCACGTTCGGGATGTTCGGAGGACGCCGCGCCATTTGGGTCCGCCCGACGGGGCGGCAGATCGCCGGCACGGTCGAGGCCTGCCTCGACGTGCCGCTGTCCGACACGACGGTCGTGATCGAGGCGGGAGACCTCGGCAAGTCGGCGCCGCTCAGGACGCTGTGCGAAGGGTCGCGGCGCGCTCTCGCGATGCCCTGCTACCCGGACGCGGTCAGGGACATCGCCGCCCTCGTGACGGACGTCCTTCGCTCCTACGAGCTCCGCATAGAGCCCGATGCCCGCGACCTGCTGGTCGACAGTCTCGGCGGCGACAGGCTCGCGAGCCGGAGCGAGGTCGAGAAGCTCGCGCTCTACGCGATGGGGGACGGCACGGTCACGGCGACCCACGTCTCCGAGGTGGTCAGCGACGTTTCGCCGACCAGCATGGATGCCGCCATCGACACCGCCTTCGCCGGCGACGCGTCCGCCCTTGATGAGCGGCTGATGCAACTCGCCCAGCAGGGCAGCGCCGCGCCCGGGCTGCTGGCGCTGGCCCTCCGTCACGCGCTTCTGCTCCTCGGGGCGAGAGAGAGGCTGGACGGCGGGCAGGATCTCGATGCCACGCTCCGCGCCCTGCGCGGCCTTCATTTCAGCCGCCACCCGCTCGTCAAGCGTCAGCTTCAGCTCTGGGCCTCCCACGACCTCAGGGCCGCTCTGCGGGCCCTGGACGAAGCCGCCCTGGATGTCCGCCGCCATCCCGGGCTCGGACCGGCGATCACCGGTCAGGTCCTGTCCGGCATCGTCCGGCGGGCGAGGGCGCCCCGGAGAGCGTGAAGGCCGCGATCAGCCGGAGGATGGACGGCCGGCGGCCTTGAACAAGCGGCAGAGCTCGTCCAGCTGGTCGAGGGAGCGGTACTTGATCCGCACCTCGCCGGCCTCGCCGCGATGATCCACCCGCACGGTCAGGCCGAGCGCCTCCTCCAGCGCGAGCTCCAGGGCGCGCGTGTTGCTGTCCACTGCCCGCGGCTGGCGCTTACGGGCGGGCGCGTCGTCCGCCGCGTCCGAGCTCTCGCGCTGCCCGATCCGTTCGACGTCCCGCACGGTCAGGCCGCGCTCCATGACCACGCGAGCCACCACCTCGGGATTGCGAACGGCCAAGAGCGCCCTCGCATGGCCGGCGCTGATGTCTCCGCGCGCGACGATGTCCCGGACCGCGTCCGGAAGCTTCAGGATGCGGAGCGTGTTGGCGACGTGGCTGCGGCTCTTGCCGAGCACCGTCCCGAGATCGGCATGGGTGTAGCCGTATTCGGCGACGAGCTTCTCGTAGCCGGCGGCCTCGTCAATCACGTTCAGGTCGGCCCGCTGCACGTTCTCGATGATGGCGAGCTCAAGCGCCGTCTTGTCGTCGGCCTCGATGATGACGACCGGGACCTCGTGCAGACCGGCCCGCTGCGCCGCCCGCCAGCGGCGCTCCCCCGCGATGATCTCGTAGGCGTCCGGCAGCTTGGGGAGCGGCCGGACGACGACCGGCTGGATAATGCCGCGCTCCCGGATGGACGCCGCGAGATCGTCGAGTTCGGCCGACGGGAAGCTGGTGCGCGGATTCCGCGGATTGCGGCGGATGAACTCGATCGGCACCCGTCGCTGCCCGCGGGCCCGCTCGACGATCGGCTCCTCGTCGACCTCGCCGATCAGCGCGGCCAATCCGCGCCCCAGCCGGGCGCGCGCGAGTTCCTCCGCCATCGTCGTCGCCTCCTAGGCCGCGTTCCGCAGGGCACGCTCGCGCTGGATCACCTCCGATGCGAGCTTGAGATAGGCCTGCGAGCCGGCGCAGCGAAGGTCGTAGAGCAGGACGGGTTTGCCGTGCGACGGCGCCTCCGAGACCCGGACGTTGCGGGGGATGACGGTGTCGTAGACCGTCTTGCCCATGAACTCCCGGACATCCGCCACGACCTGGTTCGCGAGGTTGTTGCGGGGATCGAACATGGTGAGGACGATGCCGTGGATCGACAGGCGGGGGTTGAGGTTCGAGCGCACTTGCTCGACCGTCTTGATCAGCTGGCTCAGTCCTTCCAGCGCGAAGAACTCGCATTGCAGAGGCACCAGCACCGCGTCGGAGGCGGCGAGCGCGTTCACGGTCAGGAGGTTCAGCGAGGGCGGGCAATCGATGAGCACGTAGGTGACAGGCCGCTCGCCACCCGTCGCGACGAGTTCCGCGATCGCCTGCCGGAGCCGGTGCGCGCGGTCGCGTTCCTTGGCGATCTCGAGCTCGACGCCGAGCAGGTCCATGGTGGACGGCGCCACGCTGAGGTCCGGCACGGCCGTGTCCTGCATCACCTCGCGGAGAGAGGCGTCGCCCGTCAGCACATGGTAGGTCGATCGCGCTCTCCGCTTGCGGTCGATGCCGAGGCCGGTCGAGGCGTTGCCCTGGGGATCGAGATCGACGACGAGCACGCGCTCGCCGATGGCGGCCAGCGCCGTGCCGAGATTGATCGCCGTCGTGGTCTTGCCGACGCCGCCTTTCTGGTTGGCGAGGGCGAGCACGCGTGGCTGGGCCGCGGAACCGGTATCTGTCGAATCTCTCACGATTGCCCGGTCTATTCGGCCCGGCCGTCCAGCCGGCGGACGCGGATGATGCGCGAATCCGGATCGATGCGGCTCGGGATCACGTCCGCGTCGAATCTCCAGGATTCGGCCGCACGCGTCAATTCGGCAGCATGATCTCGGCCCTTCGGGAACAGCCCGACGGCTCCGGTCATCAACAGCTGTTCCGCGTAGCCGAGCAGGACGTCCAGACCTGCGAGCGCCCTCGCGGTCACGACCGCAGGTCTGGGATCGAGGCGCGGCAGGACGGCTTCGATGCGGCCGTCCCACACGGTCACCGGGGCGCCCGTCACACGGGCGACATGCCGGAGAAAGGCGCATTTCCGACCGTCGCTCTCGATCAGGTGGACGGTCGTGTTCGGCCGGGCGATCGCCAGGATGAGGCCGGGCAAGCCGGCGCCCGTGCCGAGATCGGCCCACACCTCCCCGTCGGCGAGCGAGGCGAGCTGGAGCGCGTCGGCGACGTGGCGGCCGCGGATGTCGCCGAGCGTGCCGGGTCCGACGAGGTTCTTCACCGACTGCCAGCGGCGAAGCTCGGTCTCGTATCTGTCTAGCTTCGACCGCGTCTCGGGAGGCAGAGCCGCGAAGAGCGACTCGGCGGCATTCCGGTCAGTCGCCATGGATCGGCGCGCCGCCCCGCCGCGCATGCGCGGCCAGGAGCGTGATGGCGGCCGGCGTCATGCCTTCGATCCGGGCCGCGTGGCCGAGCGTGCCCGGCCGGACCAGTTCCAGCTTGGCCCGGATCTCGTTGGAGAGCCCGCGCAGCGACGGGATGTCGAGATCGGCCGGAAGGAGAAGCGTCTCGTCGCGCCGGAAGGCCGCCGCGTCCTGCTCCTGGCGGTGCAGGTAAACGGCGTAGCGGGCATCGGTCTCGAGCCGATCGGCGAGCCGCGGCGCGACCTGGCCAAGCTCGGGCCAGATCGCCACCAGATCCGGGAGGCCGATCCCCGGATGGGAGAGGAGCTGAAAGGCGCTGCGCCGCTGGCCGTCGGCGTTGAGCTTCAACCCCGAACGGGCGGCCTCGTTCGGCGTGAGGGAGAGCGCGTCGAGCCGCTGGCGGACGGACCGATACTCGGCCGTCCACGCCCGGAATCGCCGGCTTCGCTCCGGGCCGATGACGCCGACCCGCAGCCCGACGGGCGTAAGGCGCTCGTCCGCGTTGTCGGCCCGCAGGCTGAGCCTGTATTCCGACCGGGAGGTGAACATGCGGTACGGTTCGCTGACGCCGCGGGTGATGAGGTCGTCGATCAACACGCCGAGATAGCTGGACGCGCGGTCGAACAGGAATTCGTCCCGGGCGCCGCCGGCATGTCCGGCCGCCGCAAGACCGGCCGCCACGCCCTGGGCTGCCGCCTCCTCGTAGCCCGTCGTGCCGTTGATCTGCCCGGCCAGGAAGAGACCCGCGACGCGCTTCGTCTCGAGGTTCGGCTTCAGCCCGCGAGGATCGGCGTAATCGTATTCGATCGCGTAGCCCGGCCGCGTCATGCGAACCCTCTCCAGGCCGGGGATCAAAGCGAGCATCCGGAGCTGAACCTCTTCCGGCAGGGACGTGGAGATGCCGTTCGGGTAGACGGTTGGGTCGTCCAGGCCCTCGGGCTCCAGGAAGATCTGGTGGCCGTCCCGGTCCCCGAACCGGACGACCTTGTCCTCGATCGACGGGCAATACCGCGGTCCCCTCCCCTGGATGTCGCCGGAGAAGATCGGCGCGCGATGGAGGTTGGCCCTGATGAGGTCGTGCACTGCCTGGCCGGTGCGGGTGATGCCGCATTCGATCTGCGGCGTGCGGATGCCGTCCGTCAGGAGCGAGAACGGCTCGGGCCGCTCGTCGGCCTGCTGGCGCTCCAGCGACGGCCAGTCGATCGTCCGCCCGTCCAGCCGGGGTGGCGTCCCGGTCTTGAGACGGCCCAGCCACAAGCCGGCTTCCCGCAGCGCCCCCGACAGGCCGAGGGAGGGCGCCTCGCCGATCCGCCCGGCCGGAATCTTCACCTCGCCGATATGGATGAGGCCGCCCAGGAAGGTGCCGGTGGTGAGGACCACCGCGGCCGCCCGCAGCGTGAGGCCGTCCCGGCAGCGGAGACCCGCGACGCGCCCGTCCTCGATCAGGAGGCCGTCCGCCTCGCCTTCGAGAAGGGAAAGGCCGTCCGTTTCCGCCAGCAAGCCCCGCACGGCACGAGCGTAGAGCTTGCGATCGGCCTGACTGCGCGGTCCGCGCACGGCCGGACCCTTGCGGCGGTTCAGCAGCCGGAATTGTATGCCGGACAGGTCGGCGGCGCGGCCCATCACGCCGTCGAGCGCGTCGATCTCCCGAACGAGGTGGCCCTTCCCCAGGCCACCGATGGCCGGGTTGCACGACATGGCCCCGACGGTCGAGGCCGAGTGCGTGAGGAGGGCCGTCCGGGCTCCGCGGCGGGCGGCCGCGGCGGCCGCCTCCGTTCCGGCATGGCCGCCTCCGACCACCACCACGTCGAAGATCATGTCCTGTTCCACGTGAAACGCCCAACCTTCATTTGCCGATGCAGAACTGACCGAATACACCGTCGAGGATCTCCTCGACATCCACCTCGCCGGTGATACGGCCGAGCGCGCGCAGACCGAGCCGCAGATCCTCCGCCGCGAGCTCGTCGTGACCGGCCGCGTGCGCGGCAGGCGCGCGTTCGAGGCTTTCCGCCAGATCCAGGAAGGCCAGCCTGTGCCGCTCCCGGGTGATCAGCGCGTCCCCCTGCCCGGCCATCGCGGCATCGATGTGGCGCCGCACCGCCGCGCCGAGGTGGTCCAGCCCGTCGCCTCGCTCGGCCGAGACCGCGAGGCCGTCTGCACGCGGAGGCGGAACGAGGTCGAGCTTGGTCTTCACCACGAGCAGGTCCCGCGCGAGAGCGGCGGGCGGATCGGCCGGCGCGTCCAGAGGGTCGAGCCAAAGAACCAGCTCGGCTTCCGCCGCCCGCCGCCGGGTTCGGGATATCCCTTCCATTTCGATGACATCGGCAGTGTCGCGCAGGCCGGCCGTGTCCACGAACGTGACCGCCATCCCGCCCAGGTCGCACCGGACCTCGATCGCGTCCCGCGTCGTGCCCGGCACCGGGGACACGATGGCGACGTCCCTGGCCGCGAGGGCGTTGAGTCGCGTCGATTTCCCGGCATAGGGCGGCCCGGCGATCACGACCGTCACGCCGTCCCGTATCCGTTCGCCGCGACGCGCGACGGCGAGCTCAGCCCTCACCTCCCCGGCCACGTCCGCGGCGGCGGAGAGCGCGCGGTCGGAGATCCCGGCCCCGACATCCTCCTCGTCGGAGAAGTCGAGCCCGGCCTCCAGGAGGGAACATGCCTCCACCAGGCGTGCCCGCCAAGCCGCCGCCTGCCGGGACAGCGCTCCGTCGAGCTGCCGGAGAGCCTGGTGCCTCTGCGATTCGGTCTCGGCATCGATGAGGTCCGCCAGCCCCTCGACCTCGCTCAGATCCATCCGGCCCGCCGAAAAGGCCCGCCGGGTGAATTCGCCGGCCTCAGCGGGCCGCAGGCCCGACTCGCCGAGGGCGCGGAGCACCCCCGTCCGGACCGCGAGGCCCCCGTGCAGGTGCAGCTCCGCCACGTCCTCCCCGGTGAAGCTCCGCGGGCCGGGCATCCAGATCACGAGCGCCCTGTCGAGGGCCGAGCCGGTCCCGTCGCGCAAGGTCCGGAGCGACGCGACGCGGGCAGGCGGCAGGTCGACGGAAAGCTGACGAAGGGCGTCTCGGACATGCGGGCCGGACAGCCGCAGGACGGAGATCGCCGCACGGCCGGGCGCCGTCGCCTGGGCGTAGATCGAGTAGGTCGACCGAATAAAATGGTCAACCATCCTCCTCCCGCCATGTTGCGTTGCAGCAAACACGCGAGCTGTTAACCATGCCGGCCGGGTCCGAAGGGAATGCGTGCGACGGTTGATCATCTCCTGTAAGACAGCGAAGAGTTCTACGCGCTCACCCGAGAGGCGGGTGTGTCAAACCGGCGACAAGCCGGGACAGAACCGGTTGGGCAACGGCCGGACGCTTTGCTCGCCTCGGGAGAGGTGGCAGAAGCGGCACGGGCGGCGGCGGCACGAGGTGTAGCGGGTGAAGGTCCTGATCGCGGCGCTCGCAGCCGGCCTCGTGCTGGCCGGGTGCTCCACTCTGCCCACGACCGGTCCGTCGACGGACGACGTGATCCAGAGCGGCGACACCGCCGTCGAGAAGCGCTACGTCATCGTCGACCTGGACGAGCGGGTCGCCGCCGTGCTGGCCCGGCATAACGGGCCCACCTTCCGGGCGCGATTCGGCGATTACCGTCCGGCGCCGGATATCCGCATCGGGATCGGCGACGAGGTCCGCGTCACCATTTGGGAAGCCGCGGCCGGCGGCCTGTTCTCCTCGCCGGTGACGGACCGGGCGAGTCCGGGTTCCCGCTCGGCGGTCATCCCCGATCAGCCGATATTGCGCGACGGCACGCTCTCCGTGCCTTATGCCGGCCGGCTGAACGTGGTCGGCCGCACCCCGGCCGAGGTCGAGCAGATGATCCTGCAGGGTCTCGCCGGGAAGGCGATCGAACCCCAGGCCATCGTCACCATCACCCGGAGCCTGTCCAACGCCGTCACCGTCACCGGCGAGGTGACGGGCGGCGCCCGCGTCGCACTCAGCGCGCGCGGCGACCGAATCATGGACGTGATCGGCACCGTGGGCGGCGTGCGGGGCACCGTTCACGACACCTTCGTGCGGCTGACGCGCGGAGGCAGCACCGCCACCGTGCCGCTCGAATCAATCCTCGCGGACCCGACCGAGAACGTCTTCATGCGGCCGGGCGACCTCCTGACGCTCGTGCGCGAGCCGCAGACCTTCACGACGTTCGGGGCGCTCGGCACCAACTCGGTCATCGCATTCGGCACCGTGGGTCTCACGTTGGAGCAGGCGATCGGGAAGGCCGGCGGGTTGGTGGATCTCAGGTCCGATCCGGACGGCGTGTTCCTCCTGCGCTTCGAAGCTCCGGCAGTCGTCCGCGACCTCGCGCCCGCGCGCGACATCGACCGGCGGGAGAAGCTCATTCCGGTCATCTACCGGTTGTCGCTCCGCGATCCGAAGAACTACTTCCTGGCCCGCAGCTTCGCCATGCGGGACAAGGACGTGATCTACGTCTCGAACGCCACCGCGGTCGAACTCGGCAAGTTCCTGGCGCTCGTCGGTGCCATCACGGCGCCGATCAGCACCGGCGTCAGCGCCGGCTACCTCGTCAGGTAGGGATCCGCCTGCCCGAGGCCGGTCCCCGTTGATGCGACCGGCCTTCGCGGCTAGTCCGGCCGCCGACACGTTGGGAGCCGCAGCATGAAGTCACGCGCCGCCGTCGCCTGGGAGGCCGGGAAGCCGCTGACGATCGAGACCGTGGAGGTCGCCGGGCCCAAGGCGGGCGAGGTGCTGATCGAGATCAAGGCGACCGGCATCTGCCACACGGATGCCTACACCCTCTCGGGCATGGATTCGGAGGGGAAGTTCCCGGCAATCCTCGGGCACGAGGGCGCGGGCATCGTCCGCGAGGTCGGGGCGGGCGTGACCTCCGTGAAGCCCGGCGACCACGTCATCCCGCTCTACACGCCCGAGGGCCGCAACTGCAAAAGCTGCCTGTCGCGGCGGACGAATCTCTGCACCGCCATCCGGGCGACCCAGGGCCAGGGCGTGATGCCGGACGGCACGAGCCGCTTCGCCTGCGATGAGGGCGGAGGTGCAGCCCGGCGCGGCGACAACGTCGGCTTCCGCTACATGGGCTGCTCGACCTTCTCGATCTACACCG
>CALMTJ010000469.1:1598-4092 GCA_937872715.1 uncultured Methylobacteriaceae bacterium | reverse complement strand
GGCCCTCCCCGCCGCGAGCGGGGGGAGGGACAGGAAGCAAGTCCGTCGTCGCGACGCATGATCGTCGTCGAGCCGCTCGAAGGGTAGCAGTTCATCGCGCTCGCCGCGCCATAGAAGCCGCCAGGATCGATTCGAACCGCGCCGCTTCGCGCTTCAACTCGGCCATTCCTGCGTCGAGGAGGTCGAAACGGCGCATGATTCCAGCGAAGTCGCGCGTGATGGCTCCGCCAAGATCTCGAACCTCTGCGAGCAGGGCGGCAGCTTCGGAAGCAAGTCCGTCGCGCGAGTTGCGTGCCGTCATCACAGCACATCCCGGAAGCCGTCGGCCAGCGCCTGCCGATCCGCCTCCGTGTTCACCTCCGTCGAGGCGACCAGGAGGAGGTCGTCGAGCCCGGCCCCGGGCAGGAGGCGCGACACGGGCACGCCGGCCAGGATCCCGCGAGAGGCGAGCGTGTCGACCACGGCGGCGGCCGGCCGGGGCAGCCGCACGGTGAACTCGTTGAAGAAGGCGCCGTTCAGCACGGCGATCCCGGGCACGGCCGCGAGCAGGTCGGCGAGCGCCACCGCGTTCGCGTGGTTCACCCGGGCCAGGCGCGACAGGCCGGCCTCGCCGAGCAGGCTCATGTGGATCGTGAAGGCGAGGCAGCAGAGGCCCGAATTCGTGCAGATGTTCGAGGTCGCCTTGTCGCGCCGGATATGCTGCTCGCGGGTGGAGAGCGTCAGCACGAAGCCGCGCTTGCCTTCCGCGTCGACCGTCTCGCCGCACAGGCGGCCCGGCATCTGGCGCACGTATTTCGGCCGGGTCGCGAACAGGCCGACATACGGGCCGCCGAAGGACAGGGCGTTGCCGATGGACTGCCCCTCGGCCACCACGATGTCGGCCCCCATCGCGCCGGGCGATTCCACGAGGCCGAAGGACACGGCCTCCGTGACCACGGCGACGAGCAGCGCGCCCTTCGCGTGCGCGGCCGCCGCGATCGGCCGCAGGTCGCGAAGGTTGCCGAAGACGTCCGGGTTCTGGACGACCACGCAGGAGGTCTCGCCGTCGATCGCGGCCGAAAGGTCCTCTCCCGCCCCGACATCCGGCGGGCAGGACAGCACCGCGTCGCCGGCCATGCCAGACAGCGTGCGGACCACGGCGGCGTAATGCGGGTGGAGGCCCCCGGACAGCACCGCCCGGCGCCGGCGCGTGACCCGGTGCGCCATCAGCACGGCCTCGGCTGTGCCGGTCGAGCCGTCATACATGGAGGCGTTCGCGACCTCCATCCCGGTCAGGGCGGCCACCTGGGTCTGGAACTCGAACAGGTATTGCAGCGTGCCCTGGGCGATCTCGGGCTGGTAGGGCGTGTAGCTCGTCAGGAACTCGGAGCGCTGGATCAGGTGGTCGACGCTCGCCGGCACGTGGTGCTTGTAGGCGCCGGCGCCGCAGAAGAACGGCACCGAACCGGCCGGCACGTTGCGTGCCGCCATGCGGCCGAGGATGCGCTCCACCTCCATCTCGCCGGCTCGCCGGGGGAGAGCGGGAAGGTCGCGCAGCAGCATCCCGGCCGGCACGTCGGCGAACAGCGCGTCGATATCGGAGACGCCGATGCGGGCCAGCATCGCCTCGCGATCGTCGGGCGTGAGCGGGAGGTAGCGCATGCCGGTCAGCCGACCGTGCCGAGATATTCGGCGTATTGCGCCTCGCTCATCAGCCCGTCGAGCTCGCTCGGATCGGAGAGCTTGACCTTGAGGAACCAGCCGCGTCCGGCCGGGTCCTCGTTCACGGTGCCGGGCGCCTCCTCCAGCTCCGTGTTGACGGACACGACCTCGCCCGAGACGGGGCAGAACACCTCGCTCGCGGCCTTCACGCTTTCCACGACCGCCGCCTCGTCGCCCTTCGAGAGCGTCCGCCCGACGGCCGGGAGCTCGACGAACACGACGTCGCCGAGCTGCGTCTGGGCGTATTCGGTGATGCCGACGGTGCCGGTATCGCCCTCGACGCTGACATATTCGTGGTCTCGCGTGTAGCGGATCGCCATCTGTGTTGCCTCAGCGGTGGTAATGGTGGGGAACGAAGGGCATGCGGACGACGCGCCCCGGGACGACGCGGTCGCGGACGGAAAGGCCGAGAACGGTCCCGGGTTTGGCGAATTCGGCCACGACGTAGCCCATCGCGACCGGGCCGCCCACGCTCGGCCCGAAGCCGCCGGACGTCACCTTGCCGACGAGCTCGCCCGCCTCGTCCAGGATGTCCGCGCCTTCCCTGACCGGCATCCGGCCCTCCGGCAGGATGCCGACGCGCCGCCGGATCGGGCCGTCCGCGATCTCGGACAGGATCCGGATCGCGCCGGGGAAGCCGCCCGTCTCGCGGCGGCGCCGGCCGATCGACCAGGCGAGCCCGGCCTCCACGGGCGAGGTTTCCTGGTTGATGTCGTGCCCGTAGAGCGGGAGCCCCGCCTCGAGGCGGAGCGAATCGCGGGCCCCTAGGCCGGCGAGCTTCACCTCGGGATGA
>CALMTJ010000469.1:650-1588 GCA_937872715.1 uncultured Methylobacteriaceae bacterium | reverse complement strand
GCTC
The DNA here is from genome assembly GCA_937872715.1 of uncultured Methylobacteriaceae bacterium. Taxonomy (GTDB): domain Bacteria; phylum Pseudomonadota; class Alphaproteobacteria; order Rhizobiales; family Beijerinckiaceae; genus Enterovirga. The sequence goes on along the minus strand of CALMTJ010000469.1, from coordinate 1,584 downwards.
TACGGGCACGACATCAACCAGGAAACCTCGCCCGTATAGCCGGACCGCGTGACATAGGCCGGGATGCCGCCGACCGACAGCGCCATCCCGGTCATGAAGGCCAGCCGCTCCGCTCCCGGCGCGAGCCCGGCGAGCGCGGCCGAGGCGGCCGGCCCCTGCAGGGCGAGAAGCGCACGGTCGTCATGGGTCTCGAGCTCGATGCCGGCCGGCAGGTTGGCCGCGAGATGGCGATAATCCGCCTCCTTGGTGCCCGCGTTCACGACCACGGACAGCTCGTCGGACGACGGGGAGGCCCGCGCGACCATGAGGTCGTCCAGGATGCCGCCTTCCTCGTTCAGGAGCTGCGTGTAGCGCTGCTGCCCGGGCGAGAGCCCGGCCACGTCCGCCGCGACCAGCTCCTCCAGCCCGGCCGCCACTCCTCGCCCGCGCAGGGTCGCCTGGCCCATATGGGAGACGTCGAACAGGCCGGCCTCCGTCCGGGTCCAGCCATGCTCGGCCAGGATGCCGGTCGGGTACTGGACCGGCATGGCGTAGCCGGCGAACGGCACCATCCGGGCGCCCGCCGCTTCGTGCAGGGACGCGAGCGGCGTGCGGCGCAGCTCCGTCGTGCTTTCGGTCACGCTCATGAACACCCCGGCCACGATGCTCCGCACGGCCGGCTGGCCGCGCGTCGCCCCCTCTGTCCGAGGACCTGAGAGATTCCCCGCCCGGGTTCGCGCCCGCGCGGGTTACTCCGTCGGTGGGCGGGCGCCTTACGGCGCCGCCGCTTTCCAGAGTGCCAGCTCCCGCGCGGTCCTTTGGCCTGAGCGTTTCCGGGGCGGTTGCGCCTTCGGCGTCGGCCGCGCGGCTGCGCGACCGAACTCTCCCGCGGGGATCTTCGGCAGGGGGGATAGTGTCGGAAGACGCGGCCATCTGTCAACGCGGTACGCGGCGC
>CALMTJ010000469.1:298-640 GCA_937872715.1 uncultured Methylobacteriaceae bacterium | reverse complement strand
CGGCTCGGCGGAGGCCGCGAAGGTGCAGCTGGCGCTGCTTCGTCTGAAGGGGGCTCGCGCCGCCCACGAGCTCCGGGCGAAGCTCTACGGGCAGCCGGGCCGCATCGACGGCCCGAAGGCGCTGGACGAAGCGGCCGCGCTCGGGGCGGACAGGGCGGAACTGGAGCGGAGCGCGAACGGCCCGCAGGCCGGCCAGGACCTCAGGGGGCAGATGGCGCTGGCGGCGTCGCTCGGCCTCGTCGCGACCCCGTCCTACGTGGTCGGCGGCGCGGCCGTGCTCGGCTGGCCGGGCGAGCGGACGCTCGCCCGCCTCGTCGCGAACGCCCGCACCTGCGGCACGAT
>CALMTJ010000469.1:0-288 GCA_937872715.1 uncultured Methylobacteriaceae bacterium | reverse complement strand
ACGCGGCCATCTGTCAACGCCGTACGCGGCGCCGATCCGCCTTGCGCCCGCGCGGCGCGTGGACGACATCCGTCCGATGTCCACGCGAATCATCGACCGGCGGCAGGCGCTGGGCCTCGGGGCGGCGCTCCTCTGCGGACCAGCCGCCGCCCGACCGGCCGCGAACCAGTGGTTCGCGCTGGAAGGCGACGACGGCCATCCCGTGCCGAACGGTCGCGTGCCCGTCGAGCTCGCGGAGGAGATCGAGGACCTGCCGGGCGCCATCTGGGCCGGGCCGAAGGACGCGGC
>CALMTJ010000468.1 GCA_937872715.1 uncultured Methylobacteriaceae bacterium | reverse complement strand
GGCCGACAGGGCGAACGCGAGCACGACGCAGACGAGCGTCCGGCGCGCGGCGGGAAAGGGCGGCATCGAGGACTCCACGGCGGCAGCGACCATAAGCACAAGCCGGGAGGCCGGCCTAGGGTCCGGCCGACTCGTCGATCGGGACGACGAAAGGCCGAAGCAAGTCGACGAACTCGCGTTCGGTTCTCGCGCGCTCGATCACGTCGATCACCAGGGCACCAAACGACGACGTGTCGGGGGCGGCAAGGCGGTAGCCGTTCACCGCGAGGAAGACGCCGCAGGCGAACCACGCCGTCCGCTTGTTGCCCTGCTCGAACGCATGTGCTCCCGCGATAGCGAAGAGAAGCCTGACGGCGAGCGCGACGATGTCATCGTTGTCATCGTACTGCCAGAGGTTCCTGGGTCTGGCGAGCGCCCCCGCCAAAAGGTCGTGATTTAGAACAAGGAAAGGTTCGCCGCTCTGACGAACCTCCTCCCTGTTTATCTCGACGACAGCTTCAGGGTCCAGCCAACGAGGTTCATTTGGCAAGATAAGCCCGGATCACTGGGTAGCGTCGGGACAGATCTCGATGAAGAGCGGCGATGTCCACCTCGCCCCTGACCGGTCTGGCCTTGTAGTCGCGCCGCGTGCCGTCGGTAGGAGCCGTCGGCTGGACGGTCTTCGTCGGTGCGGTGCGATCACTCGCTTCGGCCATGGCCCGACCCTTCTCATCTCGAAACGCAATATGCCCTCTGTCCGTCAACAATCAACGGGCGCGGTCCCGCCGTGCGAGGCCGGCAGCCTGCCTTGAGGGTTCGCCGGGGTGGGATCGGGAGCCTGGAGCGGCTTCCGCATTCGGATGGTGTTCGGCCCCACTTCGCCATCGTGGGCGACAACGTAGCCGAGGCGGCCGTAGAACCCGACGGCCGTACGCGAGGCATTGAGCTGAGCGACCGTCCAGCCGGCCGACCGCGCGAGCTGCTCGACGGCTTCCATCAGGGCAGCGCCGATGCCGCGTCCCTGTTCGTCCGGCGACACGAACACGGTGTTGATGCGCTCCTGCCCGAGCGCCGCGGTGCCCACGATCGTGCCGCCGCGTTCCGCCACGAGCGTGTGCCGACCTCGTACTCGCCGTGGGTAGGCGTCCGGCATGAAGCCGGCCACCAAACTTTCGATCTCCTGGCTCGAGTAATGCTTCGCGTTCGTTTCTCGCAACGTCCGGACGATGAGCGCGCTGACGGTCGCGACCTCGTCGGGCCGCATCGTCCGGATGACGAGGGCCGGTTCGGTCACGGCCGCATCCGCTCCAGCCATCCCCGCGCCTGCGCCCGCACGTTGTCCGGCGCGGTGCCGCCGTAGCTCGTTCGGCTGCGGACGGAGGCGTCCACGCCCAGCACCTCGAACACCGCCTCCGTGATGCGGGGCTCGACGCGCTGCATCTCGTCGAGCGACAGCTCCTCCAGCCCGGCGCCGCGGTCGGAGGCGAGCCCGACGATGCGGCCCGTGACGTGGTGGGCGTCCCGGAAGGGGAGGCCAAGCGCCCGGACCAGCCAATCCGCGAGGTCGGTCGCGGTCGCGTAGCCGGCGCCCGCCGCCCTCCGCATCGCGTCCGCGTCGGGCACCATGTCCCGCACCATCCCGGCCGTGGCGGCAAGGGAGAGCGAGAGCGTGTGCAGCGCGTCGAAGGCGCCTTCCTTGTCCTCCTGCATGTCCTTGCCGTAGGCGAGCGGCAGGCCTTTCAGCACCATCAGGAGCCCCTGGAGCGCGCCGACCACGCGGCCTGACTTGCCCCGCACGAGCTCCGCCGCGTCCGGGTTGCGCTTCTGCGGCATGATGGAGGAGCCGGTGGTGTAGGCATCCGAGAGCCGGACGAAGCCGAATTGCGGCGTCGTCCAGAGCACGATCTCCTCCGCGAAGCGCGACAGGTGGATCGCGCAGATGGACGCCGCCGCCAGCACCTCCAGCACGAAATCGCGGTCGGCGACCGAATCGAGGGAATTTGCGGTCGGGCGGTCGAAGCCGAGCTCGGACGCCGTCCGGTGCCTGTCGATCGGAAAGGAGGTGCCGGCCAGCGCCGCCGCCCCGAGCGGGCACTCGTTGAGGCGGGCGCGCGCGTCCGAAAATCGTCCGCGGTCCCGGGCCAGCATCTCGACATAAGCGAGGAGGTGGTGGCCGAAGGTGACGGGCTGCGCCGATTGCAGGTGCGTGAAGCCCGGCATGACGATCCCGGCGCCGGCGAGCGCCGCTTCCGCCAGGGCGCCCATGAGATCGGCGATCTGCCCGTCCACCGCGTCGATCGTGTCGCGGACCCACAGCTTCATATCTGTCGCGACCTGGTCGTTTCGCGAACGGGCCGTGTGCAGCCGACCGGCCGCCGGACCGATCAGGTCCCGCAGGCGGCTTTCCACGTTCATGTGGATGTCCTCGAGCTCGCGCGAGAAGGCGAAGCTGCCCGCCCGGATCTCGTCCCGGACGGTTTGGAGGCCCGCCTGGATCGCCTCGGCATCGGCTTCGGGCAGGATCCCGGCGGCGCCCAGCATGGCGGCATGCGCCACCGAGCCGCGGATGTCCTGCTCGGCGAGACGCTTGTCGAAGTCGATCGAGGCGTTGATCTCGGCCATGATCTCGGCCGGGCCGCTCTCGTAGCGGCCGCCCCACATGCGGTTGCTCATGGACAAGGTCCCCAAAGGCCCGGCACGTCTCAGGCTCGCGGCGGCCGCGAGCGCGCTCGCGCTCCTGGCCGCCGGTGGGGGGCTATACG
>CALMTJ010000467.1:598-2696 GCA_937872715.1 uncultured Methylobacteriaceae bacterium | reverse complement strand
CAGGGCCGCGCCGCCCAGCGCGGCGAGGGGCAGCGGGTCGCCGCCCCAGCCCGTCCAGACACTCCACATCCGCCCGTCTCCCGACAGCGGACATTTAGGGGTGCCGTCCTGCGGGACCGTTGCCGAACATGGTTGCCGGAGGGTGCACGGCGCGTGAAACGGGCAGGGATCAGGCGGCGGCCCGCGTCCGCTCCTCGACGATCTTCGCCCAGAGCGAGATGCCGTAGGGCAGGGCGTCGTCGTCGAAATCGTAGGCCGGGTGGTGGCAATCGGCCGAATCGCCGTTGCCGATGAAGATGTAGGCGCCCGGCCGCTCCTGGAGCATGTAGGAGAAGTCCTCCGCGCCCATCTGCGGCGGGATGGCGGTCTCGACATCCGTGCCGACGGAGCGGGCCACCTCCGCCATGAAATCCGTCTGCTCGGCGTGGTTGAAGGTGATCGGGTAGCCCCGCACGTAATCGACCGTCGCGGTCGCCCCAAAGGTCGCCGCCACGCCGGCCGCGACCTCCGAGATGCGCCGTTCCACGAGGTCCTGCACGGCCGGCTGCAGCGTCCGCACGGTCCCGAGCAGCGTCGCGTGCTGCGGGATGACGTTGTAGGTGTCGCCCGACTTGAAGGAGCACACGGACAGGACGGCCGATTCCAGCGGATCGACGTTGCGGGACACGATGGTCTGGAGGGCGGCCACCAGCTGGCAGCCGACCAGCAGGGTGTCGACGGCCTTGTGGGGATGGGCGGCGTGGCCGCCCCGCCCCTCGATGGTCACCGTGAACTTGTCGGCCGCCGCCATGCAGGGTCCGGACCTGATCGCGAAGGTGCCGACCGGGCGGCCCGGCCAATTGTGCATGCCGTAGACCTCCTGGACCCCGAACCGGGTCATCAGCCCGTCCTTGACCATGGCGTCGCCGCCGCCGCCGCCCTCCTCGGCCGGCTGAAAGATCATCACGGCCGTTCCGTCGAAATTGCGGGTCTCGGCCAGGTACTTCGCCGCGCCGAGCAGCATGGCGGTGTGGCCGTCATGACCGCAGGCATGCATGAGGCCGGGCGTGGTCGACCGGTACTCGGCGCCCGTCTCCTCCGCGATCGGCAGGGCGTCCATGTCGGCCCGCAGCCCGACGACCTTGCCGCCCCCGCCGCCGCGCTTACCCTTGATGATCCCGACCACGCCCGTCCGGCCGATCCCCGTCACCACCTCGTCGCAGCCGAAGGCCCGCAGCTTGTCGGCCACGAGCCCGGCCGTCCGGTGCACGTCGAACAGCAGCTCCGGATGGGCGTGCATGTCGCGCCGCCACCCCGTGACCTCGTCCGCGAGGTCCGCGACCCTGTTGATGACCGGCATGAGAGAACTCCTGATGGACGGGCCGCCCGGTCCCGCAAGAAGGAGGCCCTCCGGCCCGGCCCGTCAAGAACCGCGACCGGGCCGGGGCGTCGCGGCGAGGTCCGGCCGGCGCTCGCCGGTGATCCGGAGCGCCTCCTCCCGCCGCCACCGCGCAACCGCGGCGTGGTCGCCCGACAGGAGCACGGGCGGCGTCTCCCGCCCTTCCCACGTCCGGGGCAGGGTGTAGTGCGGGTATTCGAGGAGCCCGCCCTCGAAGCTCTCCTCCTGGCCGGACTCGTTCTTGCCCATCACGCCCGGCAGGAGCCGGATGCAGGCGTCCAGCAGCGCGAGCGCGCCGTCCGCGCGGCCGGACAGGACGTAATCGCCGACCGTCCCCTCCTCGAGCCGCCGGGCGGCGATCACCCGCTCGTCGATGCCCTCGAACCGGCCGCACATGACGACCAGCCCCGGCCCGGCCGCGAGCCGACGGACCCGCTCCTGGTTGAGTGGCCGGCCGCGCGGCGACATGACGAGGCGCGGCCGGCCGTCATCCGGGATCGCGTCCAGGGCCGCCGCCACCACGTCCGGCCGCAGCACCATGCCGGGTCCGCCGCCCGCCGGGCTGTCGTCCACCTTGAGGTGGCGCCCGATGCCGAAGGGCCGCAGGTCGTGCACGTCCAGCGCCCAATCGCCTCGCGCCAGCGCTGCTCCTGCGAGGGAATGGCCGAGCGGCCCCGGGAACATGCCGGGATGGAGCGTGACGATCGCGGCCCGCCATCC
>CALMTJ010000467.1:0-588 GCA_937872715.1 uncultured Methylobacteriaceae bacterium | reverse complement strand
CGTCCACGTCCGCCGTCATCGCGAGGAGGCGCAGCCGACGAAGCGACCCAGGGGCCGACGCTCCTTCCCTCGGTTGCTTCGCTCCGCTCGCAAGGACGAGGGGGACGTCATGCCGCGGCCGGGCCTTCCGGCTCCGGCGGGCCGGCTTCGACCTCGTCGATGTCGGCCAGGACCACGACGCGCCCCGCGATGTCGACGACCGGCACGAAGGTCCGGGTGAAGGGCACGAGCCATGTCGGGCCGCCGCCCTCCGGCCGAATCTCCAGGAGGTCGCCGCCCCCGTAATTCGGCACGTCCGCGACCGTCCCGAGCGGCGCGCCCCCTTCGTCGCGGGCCGCCATGCCGACGAGGTCGGCGAGGAGAAACTCGTCCGCGTCCTCGGGCGGGGACAGCCGGCCGCGCGGTACGGCCAGCGCCATCCGGTTCAGCGCCTCCGCGCCTTCACGCGTGGTCACGCCTTCGACGCGCGCGACGAGCATGTCCGGGACGCCGCCCGCTGCCGGCCGGAGCGACAGGAGGACGATTTTGCGGCCACCCGTCCCGAGGAGCGGCCCGTAGCCGCCGATCGCGAGCGGGTCGCCCGTATAG
>CALMTJ010000466.1:17266-18321 GCA_937872715.1 uncultured Methylobacteriaceae bacterium | reverse complement strand
CCGCCCCACCCTGGCCCCGGCGCCGGACACGACCTCCCGGCGCGGGAAGCCGGCCGCTCGCGGCGGCGGGGGAGTTCACCGGTCGCACCATGAGGTTGCGACCGCATGTCGGCCCGAGCTTTGCTCGCGATCCCTGAGGGAGACGGAGATGGATGAGGAGAGGATCGGGCGCATCGCCCGGCGGGCCTACGAGCTGTGGGAGAAGGGCGGGCGCCGCGACGGCAGCGCCGACACGGATTGGCTCAGGGCCGAGGAGGAGGAAGAGGCGCGCCCGGGCAGCACGGCCGCCCCGGCGACGCCGGGCGTCCCCCGCCAGGCCCGGCGGCCCCACCGCGCCACGCCGGCGGGGTCGCCCCGGGCGCCTTCGGCAGGAGCCCGGCCTCCGCCGCCGCCGCCGAAGGCGACCTCTTCCGGCGGGAAGCCTGGCGGCAAGCCTCGCCCAGGACGCACGTCCTGACCGGGCGGGCTGGCCTCGGCTTCGCGCTGTTCCTGGATTTCGACGGCACGCTCGTCGAGATCGCCCCCCGTCCGGACGCCGTCCGGGTCCCGCCCGGCCTGCCGGGGCTCCTCCGGCGGCTGCGCGCGCGGTGCGACGGCGCGGTGGCGATCGTCACCGGCCGGCCGGTCGCCGATGTGGACGCGTTCCTGCCCGACCTCGGCCTCGACACCTGCGGCCTGCACGGCCTCGAGCGCCGCGTCGGGGGGCGCGATCTCGAGATGGCGCCGCTCTCGGACCTGCGGCCGGACATCGCCCGCCTGCGCCAGGAGCTCGCGGCCTTCCCGGACGTGGTGGTCGAGGACAAGACGATCGGCGTGGCCGTCCACTGGCGGCTGGCGCCGGACGCGGAGGGGGTGGCGCGGGCCGCGCTCGACACGCTCCTCGCGCGCCTCGGCCCGAGCCATCGCGCCCAGGACGGCAAGGCGGTCCGCGAGATCGTGCCGGTCGAGGCGGGCAAGGGAGCGGCGGTCCGGGCCCTGATGGCGCGCCCGCCTTATCGCGGCCGCCTGCCGGTCTTCGCCGGCGACGACCGGACGGCCGCGAACCCGTCCTCGTC
>CALMTJ010000466.1:15480-17256 GCA_937872715.1 uncultured Methylobacteriaceae bacterium | reverse complement strand
CCGGGGCCGCCCGCCGCGTCTACCCGGCATGCGGGACGAGGACGGGTTCGCGGCCGTGACGGAGCTCGGCGGGATCGCTATCAAAATCGGCCGGGGCGAAACCGGGGCCGGACGGCGGATCGCGTCCGTGGACGCCTTCGATGCCGCCATGAACGGATGGCTGGCGGACGGATCCGACCCCGGCGGCTGGGGCGAGCCCGCCGCCGGCGCGCCGGGTTGACCGGCAAGCTTGGCCGGAACAAAGCCTTGCGGGTCAGGTTTCTGATCGAAGAAGCGGCGAGCGCCCGATGAGTCAGACGTTCGGAGTAGAGGCGGTCCCGGATGGCAGCGACGACGTATCGTCGTCGAGCGAGACCGTCGGCCGCCGCGACTCCCCGGCGGCGAGACTTGGGACCCGCCGCCAGCCGCCTCAGCGGATCGACTCGCTGAGCGCCTCGTTGCGGGACGGGATCGCGGACGGGAGGTCGAGCCGGCTGGTTGTCGTCTCGAACCGTGTGCCGGTTCCCGGGCGCAGGTCCTCCGGCGCGGGCGGTCTCGCGGTGGCCCTCGAGGCCGCGCTCAAGGAGAATGGCGGCGTCTGGTTCGGGTGGTCGGGAGAGGCCCGGGCCGCGATCGATTCGGACGCTCTCGAGACGCAGAAGGTCGGGCGCATCACCTTCGCGGTGACGGACCTCACGAAGCGCGACGTCGACGATTACTATCTCGGCTTCTCCAACCGGGTCCTCTGGCCGATCTGCCATTACCGGCTCGACCTCGCCCATATCAGCGAGCGCGAGACGGAGGCCTATTTCCGAGTGAACGAGCTTTTCGCCCGCAAGCTCGAGAAGGTGCTGCGTCCGGACGATCTCGTCTGGGTTCACGATTACCACCTGATCCCGACGGGCGCCGCCCTGCGGGAGCGCGGGGTCGAATGCCGGTTGGGCTTCTTCCTGCACATCCCCTGGCCGGCGCCGGAGATCGCGAGCGCACTGCCCCGCTACCGGCGGTTCCTCGCCGACCTCGCCGCCTACGACCTCGTCGGCTTCCAGACGGAGCGCGACGCCGCGAATTTCGGCCGCTGCCTCGTCGAGGAGGGGATCGCGACGCCGCTGGGCGGCGGCTGGTGGGAGGCGGCGGGCCGCCGCATCCGGATCGGCGCCTTCCCGATCGGCATCGACACGGACGGGTTCCGGCGGGCCGCCGCCAAGGCGGAGAACTCGCCGGCCGTGCAGCGCATGATGGCGACCCTCGGCGGCCACAAGCTCGCGATCGGCGTCGACCGTCTCGACTATTCGAAGGGGATCGAGGAACGCATCCGGGCCTTCTGCGCCTATCTCGCCTCGCATCGCGACGAGCGCAGCCGCGTCACCTTCCTCCAGGTCACGCCGAAATCCCGCTCGGACGTCCCGGAATACCGCAAGATCCAGAAGAGCGTCGCGGAGCAGGTCGGCGAGGCCAACGGCGCGCATGGCGACGTGGACTGGACGCCGATCCGCTACCTTAACCAGAACATCGCCCACGTGACGCTGACCGGGCTCTACCGGGCCGCCAAGGTGGGGCTCGTGACGCCTTTGCGCGATGGCATGAACCTCGTCGCCAAGGAATACGTCGCCTCCCAATCGCCGGAGGATCCCGGCGCGCTGGTCCTGTCGCGCTATGCGGGCGCGGCCGAGGAGCTGGACGGCGCGCTCGTCGTCAACCCGTACGACCCGGTCGAGACCGCCAGGGCGATCGAGCGCGCGCTCGGCATGTCGCTGGGCGAGCGCCGGGAGCGCTGGGCCGGCATGATGCGGGTCC
>CALMTJ010000466.1:11566-15470 GCA_937872715.1 uncultured Methylobacteriaceae bacterium | reverse complement strand
ACACGGTCAACAGCTGGTGGCGCGGCTTCATGGAGGCCCTCGCGCCGGCCGGCGCCGAGACGTCGCGGGCGGGTGTCGGCGGCTGAACGGCGTCTCGGCGCCCGTCGCCGTCGCTCCCGGAACGCCGTCGCCGCTCGGCGCGACTCAGGACGAGAACGGGGTCAATTTCGCCCTCCGGTCGAGCCACGCCACCGCGATCGAGCTGTGCCTCTTCGAGCCGGGCGCGGCGACGGAGCGGCTCCGCGTCGCCCTGCCGGGCCGCACGGGCGACGTGTGGCACGGGCGAGTCGAAGGGCTCCGGCCGGGGCAGCTCTACGGCTACCGGGTGCACGGGCCCTACAGCCCTCGCGAGGGACACCGTTTCAACCCGGCGAAGCTCCTCCTCGATCCCTACGGGCGCCTCGTCGAGGGCCGGATCGCCTGGGACGACGCGACCTTCGGCTATGACCCGGATTCGCCCGACGGCGACCTGAGCCTCGACGGGCGCGACAGCGCGCCCTTCGTGCCGCGCTCGGCCGTGGCCCGATCTTCCTTCGATTGGGGCGACGATGCCCCGCCCCGACGACCCATGGCGGAGACGGTGATCTACGAGGCGCATGTCCGCGGGCTGACCCGCCTCCATCCGGACCTGCCGCCCGCCATCCGGGGCACCTACGACGCGCTGGGCCACCCGGCGGTCATCCGGCACCTCCTCGCGCTCGGCGTCACGGCGCTGGAGCTCCTGCCGATCCAGTTCTTCGCCGACGACCGGTTCCTGGTCCGGCGCGGGCTGACCAACCATTGGGGCTATTCCACCCTCGGCTATTTCGCGCCCGAGCCCCGCTATTTCGGGCCGGACGGGCCGGACGGGCTCAGGGCGTCCATCCGGGCGCTGCACGCGGCCGGGATCGAGGTGATCCTCGACGTCGTCTACAATCACACCGCCGAACTCGAGGAGACGGGGCCGACGCTGTCCTTCAGGGGCATCGACAACGTCACCTACTACAAGCCGTTGCCGGGCGATCCGCGACGCACCTTCAATTGCACCGGCTGCGGGAACGCGCTCGACCTGTCGCGGCCCGCCGCCCGGGATCTCGTGCTCGACTCGCTGCGTCACTGGGCCGGTGAATACCGGGTGGACGGGTTCCGGTTCGATCTCGCGACGACGCTCGCCCGCGACCCTTACGGCTTCGATCCGGCCTGCGCCTTCCTGCGCGAGCTCGGCGCCGATCCCGTCCTAGGCCGGCTGAAGCTGATCGCCGAGCCCTGGGATCTCGGGCCGGACGGCTACCGGCTGGGCTTGTTCCCGCCCGGGTGGTCGGAATGGAACGACGTGTCCCGGGACGCGGTCCGGAGCTTCTGGCGGGGCGACGGGGGCGCCGTCCCGGGGCTCGCCCGAGCCCTGTCCGGGTCGGAGCAGATCTTCGGACGCGGCGGCCGGGGACCCCTCGCGTCCGTGAACTACGTCTGCTCGCATGACGGGTTCACGCTGCACGATCTCGTCTCCTATGCCGAGCGTCACAACGCGGCGAACGGCGAGGAGAGCCGGGACGGGCAGGGGAGCAACCTGTCCGCCAATCACGGCGCGGAGGGGCCGACGTCGGATCCCGCCATCCTCGGCCTCCGGGCGAGGCAGAAGCGGAACCTCCTCGCGACGCTGTTCCTGGCGCAGGGCGTGCCGATGCTCGCCATGGGCGACGAGCTGTCCCGCACGCAGGGCGGAAACAACAACCCGTATTGCCAGGACAACCGGACGAGCTGGCTGGACTGGGAGGCCGGCCGCGCCGCCGATCCGGACCTGCCGGCCTTCGTGGCGGCGCTGACCGCTCTCCGGAGGGAGAGGCCGGCCTTGAGGCGCGATCGCTTCTTCACCGGCGAGCCCGACCCGGCGACCGGTCGCCGGGACGTCGCCTGGCTCGCTCCGGACGGGCGCGAGATGGCGACCGCCGACTGGCAGGATGCGGAGGTGCGCGCGCTGGGTGCGATGCTGGACGGCCCGCCGGGCGGGTCTCTCCTCGCCTTGTTCAACGCGTCCGAGGCGGATATCGCGTTCCGGCTGCCGCCCGCATCCGGTGGGTGGACGCCTCTCCTCGATACGCGGGTCTCGACGGGGGTTCCGGCCGCTCCGGGCGTCGCCGGAGAGGCCGGAACCTTCCTCATGGAGGCTCGTTCGGTCGTTCTGTTCGAAGGCACGAACCGGCAGGATTGACGTATGCGACGCCGGCACGCGATGCCGTTCGGGGCCGAGTTGCGCCAGGACGGGACGACCCGCTTCGCACTCTGGGCGCCGAGCGCGGAGAAGGTCGTGCTCCTGCTGGACGGCGCACCGCACGACATGACGGGCGAGCCGGAGGGCTGGTTCAGGTTCGAGACAGCGGCGGCCAGGCCGGGCAGCCGCTACGGTTTCCGGATCGGCGACGTCGTGGTCCCGGACCCGGCGTCCCGCTTTCAGCCGGAGGACGTGTCGGGTCTGAGCGCGGTCGTCGATCCCGCCGCCTACGAATGGCGGGACGGAAGCTGGTCCGGACGGCCCTGGGAAGAGACGGTTCTCTACGAGGCCCATGTCGGGACGGCGACGCCCGGCGGCACGTTCGCGGCCTTCGCGGAGATCCTGCCGGGGCTGAAGGATCTAGGCATCACGGCCGTCGAGCTCCTGCCGGTCTCGGATTTCGCCGGCACGCGCAACTGGGGCTATGACGGGGTGCTGCCTTTCGCGCCGGATGCGAGCTACGGGACGCCCGACGACCTGAAGCGCCTTGTCGACAGGGCGCATTCCCTCGGGATCGGCGTGTTCCTGGACGTCGTGTACAACCATTTCGGGCCGGTCGGGAATTACCTCTCGGGCTATGCCGCGTCCTTCTTCACCGATCGCCACCAGACGCCTTGGGGCGCGGGCCTCAACTTCGACGGCCCGAACGGCCGCCCCGTCCGCGACTACTTCATTCACAACGCGCTCTACTGGCTGGAGGAATTCCACCTCGACGGTCTGCGCTTCGACGCGGTTCACGCCATCCAGGACGATTCGGAACCCGGCATCGTGGCCGAGATCGCGAGCCGCATCCGGGCCGAGTTCCCCGATCGGCCGGTCCATCTCGTCCTCGAGAACGAGCGCAACGGCGCGGCCCTCCTCGCCCGGGACGAAGCGGGCCGCCCGACCGTCCACACCGCGCAGTGGGACGATGACATCCACCACGGCTGGCACGTGCTGCTGACGGGCGAGACGGAGGCCTATTACACCGACTACGCGGACGATCCGGTGGGGCACCTGTCGCGGGCGCTGGCGGAGGGTTTCGCCTACCAAGGCGAGCCGTCCCGCCACGCGGAGGGCAAGGGACGGGGAGAGCCGTCCGGGCACCTGCCGCCCTCCGCCTTCGTGTCCTTTCTCCAGAACCATGACCAGGTCGGCAACCGCGCCTTCGGCGAGCGTCTGTCGGCCCTCGCCGCGCCGGAACGGATGCGGCTCGCCCGGGCCGGGCTGATCCTGTCGCCGCAGATCCCCATGCTGTTCATGGGCGAGGAATGGGACGCGTCGGCGCCCTTCCAGTTCTTCGTCGACTTCTCGGCCGATCCCGAGCTGTCCCGGTCGGTCCGCGACGGCAGGAGGCGGGAGTTCCGCCATTTCGCCGCCTTCAGCGCGCCGGGCGCGGAGAACGCGGTCCCGGACCCGACGGACCGCGAGACGTTCCGGCGTTCGGTCCTCGACCGGAGCGAGGCGGAACGTGCGCCTCACCGCCGCGTCCTGGAGGAGGTGCGCGGGCTCATCCGGCTCCGGCAGGTCGAGGTGGTGCCTCTGACGAAGACGGCGTTCCTCGGATCGGAGATCCTGCGGCCCGCCGAGGGGGCTTTCGACGTGCGCTGGCGCTACGCGGGCGGCCGCCTACGCTTAGCCGCCCACGTGGGCGAGGGGCCGGGCACGGTCGAGACC
>CALMTJ010000466.1:1044-11556 GCA_937872715.1 uncultured Methylobacteriaceae bacterium | reverse complement strand
CCGGTGAGCGGGTGGTCTGGTCGAGCGGATCGGTGCCGGCCGGAGGCGGCCCGGCCCCGCGCGCGTCCTGGACCGGGCTCGTGTCGGTCGGAGAGGGCGAATGAGCGCGGGGGACGATCTCGTCGGGCGTCTGGCCACGCTCGTCGGCATCCCGGACCGCTACACCGACGCCCACGGCCAGCGCATCGATGTCGGGCTCGACCGGCGCCGGAACATGCTCGCCCATCTCGGCTTCGAGGCCGGGACGGAGGGCGAGGCGAGGGAGAGCCTGTCCCGGATCGAGGCTCTCCGGTCCGGGCTCGTGCCCCGCATCGTCAGCGGCCTTCCCGGGCAGACGGTCGACATCCCGCTCCGGGCCGGCACGGCCGGACAGGTGACGTGGAGGCTGACGGACGAGGCGGGCTACGTCCGGGAGGGCCGGGCCGCGACCGGCGGCGGGCAGAGCCGGCTCCGGCTGCCGCGTCTCGCGGCCGGGTATTACGGGCTCGACGTCCGGGTCGAGGATGCGAGCGCCTCCGCGACGCTGATCGTCGCGCCGGCCCGCTGCTGGCAGCCGGGCTGGATGGCGGAGGGCGGCCGGGCTTGGGGGCTCGCGGCCCAGGTCTACGGCTTCCGGTCGGCCGCTAATCTCGGGGTCGGCTCCTACGCGGACGTGGCGGAGGCCGCCCGCGACGCGGGGCCGCTCGGAGCCTCCTTCCTGGGCCTGAGCCCGGTCCATGCGCTGTTCTCCGCCGACCGGTCGAAGGTCTCGCCCTACTCGCCATCCTCCAGGCTGTTCCTCGAGACGATTCATATCGATCCGCAGGCCGTCCCGGGCTTCACCGGCAGCCGGGCCTCCCGCCTCCTGGCCGAGGACGGACGGGCCGGCCGGATCGCGGCCCTGCGAGAGGCTCCCCTCGTCGACCACGCGGGCGTCTGGGCCGAGCTTTCCCCGATCTTGGAGGAGCTGTTCGCGGAGACGGCCGGCCGGCGCGACCCGGCCTTCGATGCTTTCAGGCAGGAGGGCGGCTCGGCTCTCGCCGCGCACAGCACCTTCGAGGCGCTTTCCGAGCATTTCCGGGCCGAGGGCCGGCCTTGGCTCGGCGACTGGCCGGCCGAGTTCCGGGAGGCCGCCTCACCGGCCGTGGCGCGCTTAGCCGCCGAGAAGGCGAGCCTCGTCTCCTACCATGCCTGGCTGCAATTCGCGGCGGACCGCCAGCTCTCGGACGCGTCGGAGGCCGCGAAGGCGTCCGGGATGTCCGTCGGGCTCTACCGCGACCTCGCGGTCGGCTCCGACAGGGGCGGCTCGGAAGTCTGGTCCAATCCCGAACGTTTCGGTCATACGCTGTCCATCGGCGCGCCGCCGGACCTCCTCGCGCCGCAGGGGCAGGATTGGGGTCTCCCGCCCCTGCATCCGGTGGCGCTGGAAGACCAGGGGCTCGCGGCCTTCCGGGCGCTGGTGCGGGCCAACATGCGGCATGCCGGCGCCATCCGGATCGACCATGCCTTCCAGCTTCAGCGGCTGTACCTCATCCCCGTCGGGGAGGGCGGCGGCGCCGGCGCCTATGTCGAGTACCCCTTCGAGGCGCTGCTCGCCGTACTGCGGCTCGAGAGCCACCGCGCCCGCGCGCTGGTCATCGCGGAAGACCTGGGCACCGGCCCGGAGGGCTTCTCGGACGCGATCATGCGGTCCGGCCTTCTCAGCTACCGCGTGCTTTCCTTCGAGCGGACGGACGGGCTCGGCTTCAAGCCGCCAGACGCCTACCCCCAGGATGCCCTGACCGTCATCACCACCCACGACCTGCCGACCTTCGTCGGCTGGTGGCGCGGCCTCGACACGGATCTGCGCCAGTCGCTCGGCATCTACGGGCCGGAACACGGCGAGAAGGAGCGCGGCGAGCGGGTCATCGAGCGCGGCAAGCTGATGGAGGCGCTCGCCGCCGCGAAGCTCGTCGCAGGGACGGACGTCCCGGAGGGGCCGCCCACGGAGGCGGTCATGCGCTTCCTCGCCCGCACGCCCTCGGCCCTGAACGCGATCCAGTACGAGGACGTGATCGGCGCGCTGAACCAGCCCAACATGCCCGGCATCACGGGGGGGCATCCGAACTGGCGCCGCAAGCTGGAGCAGGACCTGGACGCGATCGACGCGCCCGGCGGCCCGCTCGCCAAGGTGGCGGCGGCTGTCGGGGCCGAAGGGCGCGGCACGCGCGCGGCGACGAGCCCGCTCTCCAGCCCGCCGCCGCGGGCGACGTACCGGTTCCAGTTCCACTCGGGCTTCACCTTCGACGACGCGGTTGCGGCCTTGCCGTACCTCGTGAAGCTCGGGATCAGCCACGTCTATTCCTCGCCCATCGCCAAGGCGCGGCCGGGCTCGACCCACGGCTACGACATCGTCGACCATTCGACGATCAATCCCGAGCTCGGCGGCGAGGACGGCTTCCGGCGGCTCTCCGACGCCCTGAAGGCGCACGGGCTCGGGCTGATCCTCGACATCGTGCCGAACCATCTCGGCGTCGGCGGGGCCGACAATCCGTGGTGGCTGTCGACGCTCGAATGGGGGCAGCTCTCCCCGCATGCGCGCGCCTTCGACATCGACTGGGATCGCCTCGGCGCCAATGGCCGGCTCGTCATCCCGGTCCTCGGAGACCGCTACGGCGAGGCGCTGGAGAAGGGCGACCTGATCCTCGCCTTCGACGCCGCCGAAGGCTCGTTCAGCGTCTGGCACCACGAGCACCGGCTCCCGGTCACCCCGCTCTCCTACCCCCTGATCCTGGATCGCGCGCTCGCGGCGCTCGATTCCCTCGGAGAGGAAGCCGAGGCGGACATCATCGCCGTGTCCGAGCGCCTCCGCGCGATGGCCGAGGAGCCGTCGCCCGAGCGGCGCGCGTCCTATCCGGCGGAGGCGGAGGGGCTGAAGCGGCGGCTCTCCGCCGACGTGGCGCGGTCGCCGGACCTCCGCCGCGCGCTCGAGCGGGCGGTCGCCGTCGTGAACGGCGTCGCCGGCCTGCCCGAGAGCTTCGGCACGCTGCACCGCATCCTTGAGATGCAATCCTACCGGCCGGCCCATTGGCGGGTCGCGGCGAGCGACATCAATTATCGGCGCTTCTTCGACATCAACGGACTCGCCGGCATCAGGGTGGAACTGCCGGACGTGTTCGAGGCCGCCCACGCGCTCCCGTTCCGGCTGGTGCGCGAAGGCCGGGTCCAAGGGCTGCGCATCGACCATATCGACGGGCTGGCCGACCCGGAGGGCTACGTCGCGTCGCTCCAGGCGGCGCTCGGCCCGGGATTCTTCGTCGTCGTGGAGAAGATCCTGGAGCCCGGCGAGGCGCTCCGGCCCTGGCCGGTCGCCGGCACCACGGGCTACGACATCCTGAACCTGATCGACGGCGTCTTCGTCGACACGGGGGCGGCCGGCCGCTTCGAGGAGATCTACCGGTCGTTTTCAGGAGTGGAGGGCCGCTACGGAGACAAGCTCCGCTCGGCCAAGACGGAGACACTGGCCTCGGCCTTCGCGAGCGAGCTCGAAGTGCTGGTCTCGGACCTGAAACGCATCGCGGACGGCGACCGGCGCACCCGCGACTACACCGTCTATGGGATGCGGCTCGCCCTCCTCGAGATCATCGCCGGCTTCCCGGTCTACCGGAGCTACATCACGGGCGACGAGCCCTCGGCCGCCGACGTCCGGCTGATCGACGAGACCGTCGCGGCCGCGAAGAAGCGCTCGGTTCTGCCGGACCGCTCCGTCCACGATTTCGCGGCCGCCTGCCTGCTCGGCCGCATCGAGACGGAAGGACCCGGCCGGCCGGAGGCCGACCATGTCGCGCGCTTCCGGCGCCGCTTCCAGCAGTTGACCGGCCCCGTCATGGCGAAGAGCCTCGAAGACACGCTCTTCTACCGCTACGGGCCGCTGCTGGCGCTGAACGAGGTCGGCGGCGACCCGGGCCATTTCGGCGGAAGCGTCGCGGGCTTTCACGAGGCGAACGCCGCCCGGGCGCGGGACTGGCCGCACACGATGATCGCGAGCTCGACCCACGACACGAAGCGGGGCGAGGACGCGCGCGGCCGCCTCCTCGCGCTGTCCGAGCTCGCGCCGGACTGGGCGGAGGCGCTGGAGACCTGGCGGACGACGACCCGCGGCCTCGTGGGCGAGGTCGAGGGCGCCGCGGCGCCGGACGCGAACGACCAGTACCTCCTCCTCCAATCGCTGCTCGGCGCCTGGCCGGCGGAGCTGCTCCACCGTGACGACGAGGCCGGCCTGGCGGAGTTCCGCACCCGGATGCACGGCTTCGCCGAGAAGGCGCTCCGCGAGGCGAAGCGGCATTCGAGCTGGGTGAACCCGAACGGACCCTACGAGGGCGCGGTCCACGCGCTGATCGACCGGCTTCTCGAACCGGGAAGCGCTTTCCTGACGGCGTTCCGCCCGTTGGCGCAGCGAGTGGCGCGGCTCGGCATGTTGAACGGGCTCTCCCGCACCGTCCTGAAGCTCACCCTGCCGGGCATCCCGGACATCTACCAGGGGACCGCCGGCTGGGACTTCTCCCTGGTCGATCCCGACAACAGGCGGCCCGTCGATTACGGTGCGCAGGCAAGCGCGCTCGACGACGGGACGGAAGCGGCCGCGCTGCTGGACGCCTGGCCGGACGGCCGGATCAAGCAGCGGATCACCGCCCGCCTCCTGGCCGACCGGGGAGCGTGCCCCGCCCTCTACGCGGACGGCGATTACCGGGCCGTCCCGGCGGAGGGCGAAAGGCCGGACAACGTGCTCGCCTTCACTCGCCGGGAGGGCGGCGAGGAGATGCTGGTCGCCGTGGCGCGCCTGTCCGCGGCGCTCGATCATTCTGGCGCCCCCGCTCCGACCGGGGAGGTTTGGGGGGATACGTCGGTGCCCGTTCCGCCCGGGCGCTGGCAGGACGTCCTCACCGGCCGCACAATCGAGGTCGCGGGCGGACGTGCTGCGATGCGGGAGCTTTTCGCCGCCCTGCCCGTTGCGGTTCTGAGGAGGGCGGCATGAGAGCGAGCAGCAAGGCGGCGAGGGCCGACGAGGCCGCCGCAATCCCATCCGCGCCGCTTCCCGCCGCACCCATGGTCCAGCCTGCGGCTCCGGCGTTCCGGCCCGGACCTCGGATCTACAACCTCTTCCCGCTCCTCGTCGGGACGGTGTCGGCCTGGACGGCGGAGCTGCCCCGCATCGCCGCCATGGGATTCGACTGGGTCTACGTGAACCCGTTCCACTCGGCCGGGTTCTCCGGCAGCCTCTACGCGACGAAGGACCCGGCGAGTCTCGATCCGCGCTTCCGCGATCCCGAAGGGGGCGACGACGACGAACAGGTCGCCCGTTTCGTCGGCGAGGCCGCCCGCCTCGGCCTCCGGGTGATGACGGACCTCGTCATCAACCATTCGTCGAAGGACGCGCTGCTGGCGACGGAGCGGCCGGACGCCTTCGTGCGCAACATGCGGGGCGAGCTTGAGAGCCCCTACGCGGTCGATCCGGATGACCCGGCGAAGCGGACGGTGTGGGGCGATCTCGCGGAATTCGACTACGCGAATCCGGCCTCCCGCGCGTTCCTGACCGTCTATTGGAGCGAGTACCTCGCCCGGATGCAGGGGCTCGGCGTCGGGGGCTTCCGGTGCGACGCGGCCTACAAGGTCCCGCCGGCGGTGTGGCGGGAGCTGATCGGTTCCGCCAAGGCCCGCGACGCCGAAACGGTGTTCGCGGCCGAGACGCTGGGCTGCACCTTCGACGAGGCGGTCGCGACCGCGAAGGCCGGGTTCGACTACCTGTTCAACTCCTTCGCCTGGTGGGACTTCCGGAAATCCTGGGCGCTGGAGGCGCTGGAGACGACGCGTCTTCTCGCCCCCTCGATCGCCTTCCCGGAGAACCACGACACCGACCGGGTCGCGGCGAAGATCCCGGACGAGGCCTCCAGGGAGGCGATCGAGGCCGATCTCGTCATGCGCTACGCCCTGGCGGCGTTCTTCTCGGGAGGCGTGCTCATGCCGATCGGCTACGAGCACGGAGCCCGCCGGCGGCTCCACGTCGTCGAGACCACGCCCGAGGAGCGCGAGCCGGCGAGCGGCATCGACATCTCCGGCCGCATCGCCGCCATCAACGCGCTGAAGGCCGAGCTCCCCGCCGCCAATGTCGAGGGCGCCCAGGTCAGGCTGTCCGCGCCTGACGCGTCGCACGTGGCGCTGCTGCGTCTCGACGGCGGGCATGCGCAAGGCTCGCGTCACGCTCTCCTCGTCCTCGCCAATCCGGGCGACAAGGCCGTCACGGTCGAGGCCGCGCCGCTCCTGTCGCGGACGGGAGGGCTGTTCGACCCCTTCGTGGACCGCACGCCCGGTTCGGTGCCGCTCGTCCTCCAGCCGGGCGGAGCCGTCGCGCTGGCGCCGAAGGAGGTCCGCGTCTTCTCGTCCGAACGTGCGGCCGGGACGACCGCCGACCTGGCCGAAACGGTCCCCGAAGGTTCCGGACGGGTCGTGATCGAGACCGTGACGCCCGAGCTCGACGGCGGCCGCTCGCCGGTCAAGCGGCTCGTCGGCGAGACGGTGAGGGTCGAGGCCGACATCTTCACGGACGGCCACGACAAGATCGCGGCCGCGATCCTGTACCGGCCGGCGGACGAGGCGGCCTGGCGCCGCGCGCCGATGCGCTTCGTCGACAACGACCGCTGGGCCGGCACATTCCCGCTGGAGCGCAACGGCCGCTACGTCTTTACCGTGGAAGGCTGGCGCGACCCCTTCGCCACCTGGGAGCACGAGATCGACGCCAAGCGGAAGGCCGGGATCGACGTGTCGCTCGAGACGATCGAGGGCGTCCGCATCGCGGAGGGCGCGGCCGGGAACGCCACCGGAGCGGGAGACGGCGAGGCTCTGAAGACCCTCGTCGCGACCCTCCGGACGCTGCCGCGCGGCTCCGCCGGGCAGCTCGACCTCCTCCTCGACCACCACAATGCCGAGCTGATCGGCCGGCATGCCGAGAAGGTGAACCTGTCCCGCTACCCGGCCGAGCCCGGCGTGATCGCCGACCGGCTCGCGGCCCGCTTCTCCGCCTGGTACGAGCTGTTCCCGCGCTCGATGAGCCACGACGAGGCCCGCCACGGCACCTTCGACGACGTGATCGCGATGCTCCCGTACGTTCGCGGCATGGGGTTCGACGTCCTCTACTTCCCGCCCATCAACCCGATCGGCCTCACCAACCGCAAGGGCAAGAACAACGCGCTGAAGGCGGAGCCCGGCGATGTCGGCTCCGTCTACGCGATCGGCGACGAGACGGGTGGGCACGACGCCGTCCATCCGGACCTCGGCGGCATCGACGCCTTCCGCCGCATGGTCGATGCCTCGCTCGCCCACGGGCTCGAGATCGCGCTCGACTTCGCCATCCAGTGCTCGCCCGACCATCCCTGGATCAGGCAGCATCCGGAATGGTTCGAGTACCGGCCCGACGGGACCATGAAATACGCGGAGAACCCGCCGAAGAAGTACGAGGACATCTACAACGTCCATTTCTACGGCGCCTCGAAGCCGTCGCTCTGGTACGCGCTCCGGGACGCGGTGCTGTTCTGGTGCCGGGAGCGGGTGCGCATCTTCAGGGTCGACAACCCGCACACGAAGCCGCTCCCCTTCTGGGAATGGATGATCCGCGAGGTCAATGCCCGCTACCCGGACGCCATCTTCCTCGCCGAGGCCTTCACTCGGCCGAAGATGATGCGCAAGCTCGCCAAGGTCGGTTTCCAGCAGAGCTATACCTATTTCACCTGGCGCGACACCAAGGCCGAGCTGACCGAATACATGACGGAGCTCGCGCATTCGGAGATGGCCGAGTACTATCGGCCCAATTTCTTCACGAACACGCCTGACATCAACCCGGTCTACCTGCAGACGAGCGGCCGGGCCGGCTTCGTCGTGCGGGCGACGCTCGCCGCGACGCTGTCCTCGGCCTACGGCATCTATAACGGGTTCGAACTCTGCGAGGCGGCCCTTTTCCGCAAGGAGGAGTACCTCGATTCGGAGAAATATCAGATCCGCGTCTGGGATTACGACCGGCCGGGCAACATTCGCGACCACGTCACGAAGCTGAACAGGATCCGGCGCGAGAACCCGGCCCTGTGGGACTTCCGCGGGATCACCTTCACCAATGCCTGGAACGATAACATCCTGGCCTATACGCGCTGGACGGAGGCGAAGGACAACCTCCTCCTGATCCTCGTCAATCTCGACCCGGCCAACCGGCAGGAATGTACCTACGAGGTGCCTGTCTGGGAGTTCGGCCTGCCCGACGACGGCACGGTCGCCGTCGAGGACCTCCTCGGCGGCCACGTCTTCACCCTCCGGGGCAAGACCCACCGCATCGCCCTCGACCCCGCCGAGCGCTCCGCCGTGATCTGGCGGCTGAGCCTGCCGAAGGCTAAGGCATGAGGGGCGGGGACGTGGTGCGTCCTTCGAGGCCCTGCTTTGCGGGGCACCTCAGGATGAGGAAGGTGGGAGCAGCCTCAGCCCTCCTCATCCTGAGGTGCCGGGCGAAGACCGGCCTCGAAGGACGCACCCGGCCGGGTGCGCGCACTCGCCCGCCACTGGACGAGCGGCCAATCTCCCCGGATCAGCGCCTCCTTCTTGGCCCGGCTCCATCCCTTGATCCGTCTTTCGGCATCGACGGCGTCCGTTATCCGATCGAAGCGTTCGGCGAAGACCAGCTCGACCGGGCGGCGCGTGCTGGTGTAGCCGGGCCTCTCCCCGCCTTGATGTTCGCCGATGCGCTTGTCCAGGCTCTCGCCGCGGGCGGAGCCGACATAGTAGCTCCCGTCTGCGCAGCGCAGGATGTACACGAACGCGCTCATGACGGTGTGCGTCCTTCGAGGCCCCGCTTCGCGGGGCACCTCAGGATGAGGAGTGTTGGGCGCAGATCATCCTCCACGCTCCTCATGCTGAGGTGCTCCGCGAAGCGGAGCCTCGAAGCACGAACTCCCGCACAAGCCGCATGATCGACCGCTCCGACATCCAATGGTACCGGGACGCCCTGATCTATCAGGTGCACGTCAAGTCGTTCTTCGATTCAAACGACGACGGGATCGGCGATTTCGCGGGCGTGACCGCGAAGCTCGACTATATCCGGGACCTCGGCGTCACGGCCATCTGGCTGATGCCGTTCTACCCGTCGCCACTCCGCGACGACGGCTACGACATCCAGGACTACCGCGACATCAACCCGTCCTACGGGACGATGGCGGATTTCCGCCGCTTCGTGGACGAGGCGCACGAACGCGGCATCCGGGTCGTCACCGAACTCGTGATCAACCACACCTCGGACCAGCATCCCTGGTTCCAGGCGGCCCGCAACGCCCCGGCCGGGTCGCCGGAGCGGGATTTCTACGTCTGGTCGGACACGGACCAGAAATACACCGACACCCGCATCATCTTCCTCGACACGGAACCGTCGAACTGGACCTGGGACCCGGTCGCGAAGCAGTATTTCTGGCACCGCTTCTATTCGCACCAGCCGGACCTGAACTTCGACAACCCGAAAGTCCTCGAAGCCGTCATCGAGACCATGTATTACTGGCTCGACATGGGGGTGGACGGGCTGCGCCTCGACGCCATCCCGTACCTCGTCGAGCGCGAAGGGACGAATTGCGAGAACCTCCCGGAGACCCATACCGTCATCAAGGCGATCCGGGCCGCCCTCGAGGAACGCTATCCTGACCGGATGCTGCTCGCCGAGGCCAACCAATGGCCGGAGGAGACCGCGCCCTATTTCGGCGACGGCGACGAGTGCCAGGTCTCGTTCCACTTCCCGCTGATGCCGCGCATGTACATGGCGCTGGCGCAGGAGGACCGGCACCCGATCACGGACATCATGCGGCAGACGCCGGAGATCCCGGACGGCTGCCAATGGGCGATCTTCCACCGCAACCACGACGAGCTGACGCTCGAGATGGTGACGGACAAGGAGCGGGACTACCTCTGGACCTTCTACGCGGCCGACCGGCGGGCGCGCATCAATCTCGGCATCCGGCGCCGCCTCGCCCCGCTCCTCGAGAACGACCGCCGCAAGATCGAGCTCCTGAACTCGCTCCTGTTCTCCATGCCGGGCACGCCCGTCATGTATTACGGCGACGAGATCGGGATGGGGGACAACATCTATCTCGGCGACCGGGACGGCGTCCGCACCCCGATGCAATGGTCGCCTGACCGCAACGGCGGCTTCTCGCGCTCCGATCCGGCCCGCCTCTACCTCCCGGCGATCCAGGATGCGATCTACGGCTTCGACGCCGTGAACGTGGAGGCGCAGGCGAAGACGCCGGCCAGCCTCTACAATTGGATGCGGCGCCTCATCGCCGTGCGGCGCGGAAGCCGCGCCTTCGGCCGGGGAACGCTCCGCTTCCTCTACCCGTCCAACCGCAAGGTCCTGGCCTATCTGCGCGAGCACGAGGGCGAGCGCATCCTGTGCGTCGTCAACGTTTCGCGGGCGGCGCAGGCCGTCGAGCTCGACCTGTCCGACTTCGCCGGCCTCACGCCGACGGAGATGACGGG
>CALMTJ010000466.1:0-1034 GCA_937872715.1 uncultured Methylobacteriaceae bacterium | reverse complement strand
TCTTCCCGCGGGTCGGCGACCTTCCCTACCTGCTGACGCGGCCGGCCTACGGCTTCTACTGGTTCCAGCTCGCCCAGACGGCCGACGACCCCGAGACCCGGGCCCGTCCGTCCGTCGCGCCCGAGCTGTTCACCCTCGTCCTGACCAAGGGGCTCGGCTCGCTCCTCGAAGGCCGCGAGCGGGAGGCGATCGAGCGCACCATCATCCCCCGCATGATCGGCGGCCAGCGGTGGTTCGCCGCCAAGGGCCGCCGGATCGAGCGGGCGGAGGTGCTGGACTACGCCGTGATGAACGGCCGCTCGGGCCGGGAGGAGTTCGTGCTGCCGCGCTTCTCCGTCCATGTCAGGGGCGGCGAGCGTCAGGATTACTTCTTCCCGGTCGCGGTCGACGACGGCGCGGACGAGGAGGCCCTCGCCGCCCACGCGGTGGCCCGCGTGCGCCACGGCCGCCATGTCGGGCTCGCCTACGGGGCGACCTCGTCTGCGGAATTCCCGCTCGCCCTCGTCGAGGCGATGCGGCGCGGCGAGTCGATCCCGTCCAGCGCCGGAGGCCGAATCGCATTCTCGGCCACCACCCGGATGCCGGCGGAGATGGGCATCGATCCCGGGGAGGTGAAGCGCCTCTCGGGCGAGCAGTCGAACACCTCCATCCAGGTCGGCGAGACGGCCGTTCTCAAGATCTACCGCCGCCTCCAGGCGGGCCGGCATCCGGAGCTGGAGGTCGGCCGCTTCCTCACCGATGTCGCGGGTTTCGCCAACACGCCCGCGACGCTCGGCGCCGTGGAGCATGTCGGTTCCGACGGGACGCCGACGGCGCTCGCGATCCTGCAGGGCTATGTCCGCAACCAGGGCGACGCGTGGCGCCTCACGCTGGACACGCTGGTGCGCGAATTCGACGCCCTCGCCATGGCGCCGCCGGACGCGGAGGCGACGGTCGCGGCCGCCTTCGGCCCCTACCTGCAATATGCCGAGATCCTGGGCCGCCGCACGGGCGAGATGCATCTCGCCTTCGCGACGCCGACCGACGATCCCGCC
>CALMTJ010000465.1:1187-1482 GCA_937872715.1 uncultured Methylobacteriaceae bacterium | reverse complement strand
CGTCGCGGCCGAGCCATGATCGTCGGCACGGCCGGCCATATCGACCACGGGAAGACCTCCCTCGTCCGGGCGCTGACCGGGATCGAGACCGACCGCCTGAAGGAGGAGAAGGCGCGCGGCATCACGATCGATCTCGGCTTCGCCTACCTGCCGGACGACGCCGCGCCCGGCGGAGCGGTGGGCTTCGTCGACGTGCCGGGCCACGAGCGTTTCGTCGGCACCATGCTGGCCGGGGCGGCCGGAATCGATGCCGTCATCCTGGCCGTCGCGGCCGATGACGGAATCATGCCGCAGA
>CALMTJ010000465.1:457-1177 GCA_937872715.1 uncultured Methylobacteriaceae bacterium | reverse complement strand
GCGATCCTGGACCTGCTCGGAATCGATCTCGGCATCGTGGCGCTTACCAAGGCCGACCTCGCCTCGCCGGACCGGCGGGCGAGCGCGATGGCCGCCATCGCGTCGGCGCTCGGCGGCACGTGCCTCGCGGGCGCCGAGATCGTCCCCGTCTCCACCGTCACGGGCGAGGGCCTCCCGCGCCTGCGCTCGTGGCTTCGGGACAACGCGGGCGCCGGGGCGCGCCGGGCCGGGATCGCGGCCGGCCGGTTCCGGCTCGCGGCCGACCGCTCCTTCACCCTGCCGGGGGCCGGAACGGTGGTGACCGGCACCGTCCTGTCCGGCACGGTCGCGGCCGGCGACCGGGTGGTCGTCTCGCCGCGCGGCCTCCCGGCCCGGGTGCGGTCGGTCCATGCCCAGAACCGGCCGGCCGAGCAGGGGCGGGCCGGCGACCGCTGCGCCCTGAACCTCGCGGGCGAGGGGATCGGCCGGAGCGCGATCGTGCGGGGCGACGTGGTGCTCGACCCGGCCCTCCACGCGCCGACCGACCGCATCGACGCCGCGCTCCGCCTCCTCGGAGGCGACGGCAAGCCGGTCGGGACGTGGTTCCCGGTGCGGCTGCACCATGCCGCGACCGAGATCGGCGCCCGGATCGTGCCGCTCGGCGACGAGCCGGTCGCGCCCGGCGAATCGGCCTTCGTCCAGCTCGTGCTGGAACGTCCGATCGCGGCGGCCTCCGGCGAC
>CALMTJ010000465.1:0-447 GCA_937872715.1 uncultured Methylobacteriaceae bacterium | reverse complement strand
CACCTCCGCCCGCCACACGCTCGGGGGAGGGCGCTTCCTCGACCTCAGGGCACCCGCCCGCAAGCGCCGGGGGCCGGAGCGGCTGGCGCAGCTCGCCGCCCATTCCCGTCCCGACCCGGCGGACGCGGCGACCGCGCTGCTGGCGGCGCCGCCCTTCCTCCTCGACTTCGACGCCTTCGCCCGCGACCGCGCCCTCGCGTCCGACGAGATGGACCGCGTCAGGGCCGAGCTCGCCCCGATCGTCCTGGAGGCGGACGGGGCGAGCGTCGCGCTGGAACGAAGCCGCTTCGCGGCGTTCCGGGACGAGCTCGTGGAGGCGCTCGGACGCTTCCACGCCGAGAACCCGGACCTGCAGGGGATCGGGATCGAGCGCCTGCGGCTCGCGCTCTCCGTCCGGCTCCCGGCGGCCGTCTTCCCGCCAACGCCCACTTCACCTTCCCCGGCTGC
>CALMTJ010000464.1 GCA_937872715.1 uncultured Methylobacteriaceae bacterium | reverse complement strand
CGGCGCTTCATCTCCAGGAAGGCGTGCCCGGCCTGACGGACCTCGCGGGCGCCGCGCGGCCGGAACTCGATCTCGCGCCCGCGTCCGAAATCCTCGGCCGCCGCGGCGAGGCGCTGGATGGGCCTGATCTGGTTGCGGAGGAACAGGATCGCGACGGCGAGCAGGATGAGGGAGGTGGACACCATCCAGACGAGGAAGATGTGGGAGTTCGACGCGTAGGCCTGGCTTCGCCGCGCGACCACTCGCATCACGCCGTTCTTCAGGAGGATGCGGATCTCGGTGAGGTTCGATCGCGACACCGTGTCCAGCCTGAACGGGCGCCTGAGCTGCCGCGTGATGTCGTCCGAGAGCGCCTCGTCGAGGAGGGAGAAGAACGGCTTAGGGACGGGCTCGGGCAGCTCGCCGTTGCGCAGGATGTCCACGTCGAGCCCGAGCCTCTCCGCGGCGATCCGGGTCAGCGTCTCGCCCTCGCGCGGGAAGCTCTCGTAGGCGTCGATCACGGCCGCGATGTCGGCCGTGACGGCGGCCGACAGGCGCTGGGTCACGAGCTGCCAGTGGCGCTCCATGAAGACGTAGGCCACGACCGACTGGAGCAGCACCACGGGCGTGATGATGATGATCAGCGAGCGGGCGTAGAGCCCCTTCGGCAGGGAGGCCGCGACCGGACGGGCCGCGCGCCGGTAGAGGTTGCGGGCGAGCTGCTTCGGCTGGCCGAGCGCCGGGCCTGCCATCACGCTTCCGTCGCGAGCCGGTAGCCGACGCCCCGCACCGTCTGGAGATAGACCGGGTTCGCGGGATCGTCCTCGAGCTTGCGGCGGAGGCGGTTCATCAGGACGTCGACCGCCCGGTCCGTCGCGTTGCCGCCCGAACCGGTCAGGGTCTCGCGGGGGACCTCGCCGCCGGCCTTGTGGCCCAGGATGGTGAGGATCTCGCGCTCGCGCTCCGTGATGCGGATCGCCTCGCCGTCCCGGCGGAGCTCGCCGCGGTCGAGCCTGAAGGTGAAGGGGCCGAAGCGGACGAGCTCGATCGGCGCCGACGGGGCAGGGGACGCCGGGGCGTTCCGCCGGATGACGTTGGCGAGCCGGAGCACCAGCTCCCGGGGCTCGAAAGGCTTCGCCAGGTAGTCGTCCGCCCCGATCTCCAGCCCCTGCACGCGGGCGGAGCCCTCCGTCAGGGCGGTCAGCATGACGATCGGGATGGCGGAACGGGTCCGGACGAAGCGGGCGAAGTCGAAGCCTGTCTCGCCGGGCATCATCACGTCCAGCACCATGGCGTCGAAGACGACGCTGTCGATCTTGGCGCGGGCCTCCGGCGCGCTCGCCGCGGTCGTGACCCGGTAGCCGTGGTCCCGCAGGAAGCGGGACAGGAGGTCGCGCAGGCGCCGGTCGTCGTCGACGACGAGGATGTGGGGAGCCTGGTCGTCCGGCTCGGGCCGCGCGGCGTTCATCGGCCGATCCTAGCCGGGCGAGCTCCGTCCTGCACGCCCCGGGCGCCGCGCGGGTCCATGACGGCGAGGAGGAAGCGCCGCGCCGCCTCCCGGCCGGCGGAACCGTCGCACGCCGCGAGGGCGGCTCGGAGGCGGCGGGTCTGGAGCTGGGCCAGCCGGACCGCGAGGTCGCGGCCGGCTTCCGTCGGGTGGAGCAGGCGGCGCCTGCGGTCGTCGCGGCCCTCCTCCTGCCGGATGAAGCCCTTCCCGACGAGCTCCTTCAGCACGCGGTTCAGGCTCTGCTTCGTGATCCGGAGCACGTCCAGGAGCTCCGCCACCGTCATCCCGGGCCGGCGGGCGACGAAGTGGAGGACGCGGTGATGGGCGCGCCCGAACCCGTATTCCAGCAGGATGCGGTCCGCATCGCCCACGAAGTCCCGGTAGGCGAAGAAGAAGCTCTCGATCAGCCCGTAATCCGGCAGGTCTTCGCTCCCGCCGTCCGGCCGTGCCTGCGTCTCCACCCCGCTGCGCGGCAAGCCCCGACCCTCGAATACGTCAGCTTTGTTGACATATCTTCGGCCCGAAGCTAGCCGTCAACTCGCCTGGGCGGGACCCCTGCTCGGCCAAGCGTGCGGGAGGAGAGAATGAGCGTCGTCCCCTTCGATCAGCGCGACGGCTCCATCTGGTTCGACGGCAAGCTCGTGCCCTGGCAGGACGCCAAGCTCCACGTGCTGTCCCACGGCCTCCACTACGCTTCCTCCGTGTTCGAGGGAGAACGCGCCTATGGCGGGGTGATCTTCAAGTCGACGGCGCATTCGGAGCGCTTCCGGCGCTCGGCGGAGCTGCTGGATTTCGCCATCCCGTACAGCGTGGCCGAGCTCGACGCGGCCAAGGCGGAGGTGGTGCGGGCCAACGGCAACCCCGACGTCTACGTGCGGCCCGTGGCTTGGCGCGGCTCGGAGATGATGGCGGTCGCGGCCCAGAACGCGACCGTGCACGTCGCCATCGCGGCTTGGCCCTGGCCCTCCATGTTCGACATCGCTCAGAAGATGAAAGGCATCCGGCTCGATCTCGCCGAGTATCGCCGCCCGGATCCCAGGACCGCGCCGTCGGCCTCCAAGGCCGCCGGGCTCTACATGATCGCGACCCTGTCCAAGCACGCGGCCGAGCGAAAGGGCTACGCGGACGCGCTGATGCTCGACTGGCAGGGCCGGGTCGCCGAATGCACGGGTGCCAACGTGTTCTTCACGCAGGATGGGGCGCTCCACACCCCGATCGCCGATTGCTTCCTGGACGGCCTCACGCGCCGGACGGTGATCGACCTCGCCCGCCGGCGCGGGATGGAGGTGATCGAGCGCCGGATCATGCCGGAGGAGCTCGGCTCCTTTAACGAATGCTTCATCTGCGGCACGGGCGCGGAGGTGACGCCCGTCTCCGAGATCGGCCCTCACACCTATCGGCCGGGAAACATCTCCCGATCCCTCGTCGAGGATTACGCGGCCGCCGTGCAGCCGAAGGTGGGGGCCGCCGCCTGAAGGCTGTCAGGGATTCGAGCCTGGCACCCGCCGTCATTCCGGGGCGCCGACGTCGTCCGCTCGCCGGACCCCGGAATGACGGTGGGCGGTTCCGTTAGGGGCTCTAAGAGCCCCTAACGGAACCGATGACAATCGATGCGTCATGGCCGGGCTTGGCCCGGCCATCCACGTCCGCCCGGGGCCGTGACGTCGACGGGCTCGCTCGCGGGCAGCGTCCTTCGTGGATGGCCGGGCCAAGCCCGGCCATGACGTCCGCCTCGTATTCAGGACGTTTCGTTACACGCTCTTAGTGGCAGCCTCCAGATCCGGACGGAGGCGGGAGTGTCGAGCTGTGAGTCCGGCCGAGAGATCGGCCGGGGAACAGCTCCGGCAGGCCGGCGTTGTCAGCGCGAACATTACGTGAACGCGAGGAGCAGATGGCACGACCAGCCAAGGCCGACCGGCATCCCGAACAGCCGGAGGTCGCCAATCCCAAAATCGATCCGCAGACGCACGGCGCGTCCAACCAGATCAAGAACCCGGACGATTGGGTGACCGGGCACGAGCCGATGACGGGCGCCCAGGCCTCGTACCTCAAGACGTTGTCCGAACAGGCGCACGACCCGGATGCCTTTCAGCCGGATCTCGAGAAGGCCGAGGCCTCTAAGCGCATCGATCATCTCAAGGAGGAGACCGGCCGCTGATCGATAGATGTCGGTGTTCGATCGCCTGGCTCGGGGAGCGGCGCTCCTCGCGACGGTGACCTTGATGGCGGCGGCTCCGGTCGAGGCGAAGGTCGGCGGCGGCATGAGCTCCGGCTCCCGTGGCGGCCGGACCTTCAGTCCCCCGCCTTCCACCGCCACCGCGCCCGGCTCCGCCCAGCCAATGCAGCGGACGGAGATGCCGTCGACGGCGCGTCCGAACGTCGGCGCTCCGGCTGCGCCCGGCCGCCGCTTCGGCTTCGGCACGGGCATGATGGCCGGCCTCCTCGGCGCCGGCCTTCTCGGCGCCCTGTTCGGTCACGGCTTCTTCGGAGGCCTTTCGGGCCTCGCCTCCATGTTCGGGTTCCTGCTCCAGGTGGCGCTGGTCGTCGGCGCAGGATGGCTGCTGCTCCGCCTGTTCCGCAGGCGCTCGGAGCCGGCCTTCGCAGGTCTCGGGGGAGCGGCGACCGGGTCGCCGGCCGGCCCGACCGCCTATGCGCGCTCCTCCCCGGCGGGTCTCGGCGGCTCTGCCACGGGAGTCTCCGTCGCGATCACGGAGGCGGATTACGCAGCCTTCGAGGCGTCACTGAAGAACATCCAGCGCGCCTACGGCGCCGAGGACGTGGCCGCCCTCACTCATCTCGCGACGCCCGAGATGGTGCGCTATCTCTCCTCCGACCTCGAGAACAACCGCTCCCGCGGGCTGCGGAACGACGTCTCGGATGCGATGCTGCTGCAGGGCGATCTCGCGGAGGCGTGGCGAGAAGGTTCCGTCGAGTACGCGACGGTGGCGATGCGGTTCTCGCTCGTCGACGTGATGGTCGATCGAGCCTCCGGCCGCCTCGTCTCCGGTGATCGGTCACGGCCTGAGGTCTCGACGGAGCTGTGGACCTTCCGGCGCGAGAACGGCGGCGCCTGGATCCTGTCGGCGATCCAGCAGACGGCCTGACAGCCTCGATCACCACCTGATACGAAGGGCCGCTCGCGAGAGTGGCCCTTCTTCGTTCGGACGGCCGACGCGCAAGAAAAAGGCCGCTCTCGCGAGCGGCCCAAGTCAAGGGAGGAAACGCCCTAGGAGGGCAACAGCAAGGCGGCGAACCACCGTGCTGCGATGCACAATTTAGGTCAGCAACGCGGAGCTTGCAACCCCCTGCCGCAAGTTTCTGCCCGCCGCGCGACCGCTTCCCGCGGGAACCCCCGTCGCGCCGCACTGGTTCTTCCTCGACAGCGACATGAAAGGAGAACGGCATGCACGTCGTTCCGAACATCCCGGCGGCCGCGAATCCGGGCTCGCCCGGAAATCCCGGCCGCGATCCAATCCCGGGCGGGAATATCCCGACGGAGGTGCCGCCCGGCAACCCGGACGAGTTCCCCGACATCGGTCCCACCGGCCCGCGGACGCCCTACCCGGTGAGCGATCCCGGAATATCCGAGCCGACCGGCCCGGGCTCCTCGCCCGATTACCTCCCGGGTTCCCCGACGAGCCCCATGCAGGTGTGAGGCGGCGGGATCAATGGTCGCCCTGCGACGCGCGGACGTCGCGGGGCGAGTTCAAGATGTCCAGGAGGGCCTGGGCGATATGGCGGGCGTCGTCGTCCTCGAGGCGCAGCACGAAAGGCGGAAGAGGACCGGCCTCCAGAGCGAGCACGGCCTGGCCGCGCTCGTCCGTTCCCACGTCGATCGAAGGCGATTCCACATCGAGGAAATCGTCCTCCCCGAAGGTCTCTCCGTCGTCCTCGGGGTCCATCTTGATCAGCATCTGCCCGAGGGCCAGGATCAGCGATTGCGCGGTGCCGGCATCCATGACGATGGCGGTGGTGTTGTCGTTCTTCTCGAAGGCGAGCTGGATATTGCCGCCTTCGAGCGTGACTGAGATGCCTGACATGTCGATCCCGGTTGCGCGCCCGACTATATAGGCCGTCTGGAGCGGGCGTGTCAGCGCGCGTAGAACGTCGCGCCTCATGTGGTGACCGGCCGCCC
>CALMTJ010000463.1 GCA_937872715.1 uncultured Methylobacteriaceae bacterium | reverse complement strand
CAATGGAAGGGCGCGGAGACCGGCAGCAGCACCGCCCGGCGGGCGCCGCGGCCCTGGGCGATCCTCACCGCGCGCCCGACCGCCGCGGCGTGGCCGGAGACCACCACCTGGCCGGGACCGTTGTCGTTCGCGACGTCGCAGACCTCGTCCTCCGCCGCCTCGCGGGCGATCGCCCGGACGGGTTCGAGATCGAGTCCGAGGAGGGCCGCCATGGCGCCCATCCCCACGGGGACAGCCTCCTGCATGGCGTCGCCCCGGAGGCGCAGCAGCCGAGCCGCGTCCGCCAGGGACAGCGTTCCGGCCGCGACGAGCGCCGAATACTCGCCGAGCGAATGACCGGCGACGAAGCTCACATCGCGGGCGAGAACGAGACCCGCCTCGTCCCGCAGCACCCGGAAGGCCGCGACGCTCGCCGCCATGAGCGCCGGCTGCGCGTTCGCCGTCAGGTTGAGCTGCTCGGCCGGCCCGTTCCACATCACGTCGGAGAGCGGCTGCGAGAGGGCCTCGTCGACGGCCGCGAACACGTCCCGGGCGACCGGGAAGGCGTCCGCCAGCGCCCGGCCCATGCCGACGACTTGGCTGCCCTGGCCGGGGAAGATCAAGGCTCGCATGTTCCAGACCGTTTCCGTCCCGTCATTTTCGCGCGGAGGTCGCAGGGCGCCCCGGCACTGTCAAGCGATCGGGAGCCGCGTTTGCCGGGAGGGCGGCCCTTCCCTACGGTCCGGACCGATTCGGAGACCGGGATGAGCCCTGAACTGGACGAGGCGGTGAGGCGGCTGTCGGCCGCCGTGACGACCCTCGAAGGCGCGGCCGAGAGCCGGGCCGCCGAGCGTCGGCCGGACCTCGAGACGGAGCTTCAGCTGATGCAGGACAACCGGGCCAGGCTGGCTCTCGAGCTCGAAAGCGCCATCGCGCGCCTCGGCCGCGTCGAATCCGCGACGGACCATGTCGGCCGCCGCGTCCAGACCGCCATCGGCACCCTCCGGGAGGTGCTCGATCCCGGGCGCGGGCAGGAGGGCTGAGCCGTGGCGCATGTCCAGGTCACGATCGCGGGCCGCAGCTACCGCATGGCCTGCGGCGACGGCGAGGAAGCGCATCTCGCCGGTCTCGCGGCCGGCCTCGACGGCAAGATCATGGAGATGCGTGGCGCGTTCGGCGAGATCGGCGACATGCGGCTCCACGTCATGGCGGCCCTCACGATCGCGGACGAGCTCTCGGAGGCGAAGCGCCGCGCCGAGACGCTGGAAGCCGAGATCGTCGCCCTGAAGGCCGTGGCGGCGGCCGGCGCGCAGCGGACGGAGAGCTCCGAGCGGCAGCTCGCGGAGGCGCTGACCCGCAGCGCGGAGCGGATCGAACGGATCGCCCGCCGGCTCGCGGCGCCGGGCAGCCGGGCCGCGTAGCGGGGCGGGCCTTGTCCGG
>CALMTJ010000462.1:3426-10937 GCA_937872715.1 uncultured Methylobacteriaceae bacterium | reverse complement strand
GATGCGCTCGGCCACGAATCGGGCCTCCTCGACGGTTGCGTCCGGTATGACGACGACGACCTCCTCCCCGCCGTAGCGGGCGACGAGGTCGACGCCGCGCGTCATGGACCTCACGCGGGTGGAGAACTCGCGGAGCACCTCGTCGCCGGCATCGTGCCCGTAGGTGTCGTTGATCGACTTGAAGCGGTCGACATCGAGCAGCAGCACGGCGAGCGCGCTGCCGCGCCGGACGGCGTCGTCGAACAGGGTGGCGAGGTGGACGTCGAGATAGCGGCGGTTGTGCAGGCCGGTCAGCCCGTCCGTCACGGCCGCATCCATCGAGACCTGAAGGCCGTCGCGGAGCCGCGCCGCGAAGCGCTTGCGGCGGACCTGCGTCCGGATGCGGGCCACGAGCTCGTTCCGGTCCACCGGACGGACCAGGAAGTCGTGCGCGCCGATGTCGAGGCCGCGAAGCAGCCGCGCACGGTCGTCCACCTCGGCGATCATGACGATGGCAGCGTCGCGCGTCCGCTCGAGCGAGCGGAGCTGGCTGCAGAGCCGCAACCCGTCAAAGCCCTGGAGCCCGAGGCTCACGAGCACGACGTCGAAATCGCCTTCCGCCGCCCGGATCATCCCGTGATGAGGGTCCGGCTCGATCTCGACGCGGTGGTATTGCGAGAGCGCGGAGGAAAGGCGCTCGTAGGAGCTCGGACGGTCGTCGATGAGCAGGATATGGCCGTTCTGGCCCGTCTCGGAGACCGCGGCCGCGAGGGGGTCGGCGAGGCCGAAGCTGCGCGACCCCATGAGGCGGGCGCGGAGCTCGTCCGTGACGGCCTTCAGCCGCACGAGGCTCCTGACGCGGGCCATCAGCGCCATGTCGTCGACGGGCTTCGTCAGGAAGTCGTCGGCCCCGCTGTCCAGCCCCTTAAGCCGGTCGCTCGGCTGGTCGAGAGCGGTCACGAGGACCACGGGCAGGTGGGCGGTCGCGGAGGCGCTCTTCAGCCGGCGGCAGACCTCGAATCCGTCGAGGTCGGGCATCATGACGTCGAGGAGGACGATGTCGCACAGCCCCTGCTCGCAGATGGCCAGCGCGTCATGGCCGTTGGTCGCGGTGACGACGTCGAAATACTCGGCGGTAAGCTTCGTCTCGAGCAGCTTCACGTTGGCGAAGATGTCGTCGACGACGAGAACGCGGGCGGACATGGACGGCTCCGGGCGTCAGGCGGCTTTGACGTAGGTCCGCACCGTCTCCAGGAACTTGGCGACGGAGATCGGCTTCGACAGGTAGGCTTCGCAGCCGCCCTCCCGGATGCGCTCCTCGTCGCCTTTCATGGCGAAGGCCGTGACCGCGATCACCGGGATGGGCCGGAGTTCCGGGTCCTCCTTGATCCAGCGCGTCACTTCGAGCCCGGACACCTCCGGGAGCTGGATGTCCATGATGATCAGGTCGGGGCGATGGGCCCGCGCGAGATCGATCGCGTCCAGGCCGTTGCCCGTCCGGAGCGTCGCGAAGCCGTGCGCCTCGAGAAGATCGGCGAACAGCTTCATGTTGAGCTCGTTGTCCTCGACAATGAGCACGGTTTTCTTCATCGGACGCGTCCTGGTCCTTCCGGAAGGCTCGGCAGGTCGTGCACGATACAACTCTCGCGGTCCGGTGACGTTAGCGGGCACATGTTGATGAAAGGCAAATCGCGTCATTCCCGACCGGCCGGAGATGCGATCCGCGGCTCCGATCCCGAAACGGTCGCCCTCCAGGCGTTCGGGCGGGTCGCGGCGGACGGCGAACGGCTCGGCGCCTTCATGGCCGCCGCGGGGCTCACGCCGGACACGGTGAGGAGCGCCGCGAACGGGCCGGAATTCCTCGCGGGAATCCTTGACCATCTCTGCTCGGACGAGACGCTGCTGATCGCGGTGGCGGACGAGATCGGCCTCCCGCCGGAGGCGCTGGCGGCGGCACGCCACGCGCTGTCTCCCGCGGGCGATCCGGACTTCTGATGGCGGGCGGCGCGATTTGCCGCGACTGCGAGGCCGAGGGCGACGCCCCGGCCGAGCGCTGCCAGGCCTGCGGCTCGCCGCGGCTGCTGCACCATCCCGAGCTCGACCGGCTGTCGATCGCGCATGTGGATTGCGACGCGTTCTACGCCGCCGTCGAGAAACGCGACCGCCCCGAGCTGCGCGACGTCCCGGTGATCGTGGGCGGCGGCACGCGCGGGGTCGTCACCACGGCCTGCTACATCGCCCGAATCTCGGGCGTCCGGTCGGCGATGCCGATGTTCAAGGCGCTCAAGGCCTGTCCGGACGCGACGGTGATCCGGCCGGACTTCCCGAAATACGTGAAGGCCGGCCGCGAGGTGCGCCGCCTGATGGGGGAGCTCACGCCGCTCGTCCAGCCGGTCTCAATCGACGAGGCGTTCCTCGACCTGTCCGGCACCGAGCGCCTGCACGGGA
The DNA here is from genome assembly GCA_937872715.1 of uncultured Methylobacteriaceae bacterium. Classification (GTDB taxonomy): domain Bacteria; phylum Pseudomonadota; class Alphaproteobacteria; order Rhizobiales; family Beijerinckiaceae; genus Enterovirga. The sequence goes on along the minus strand of CALMTJ010000462.1, from coordinate 8,510 downwards.
CGAGCCCGGCCCGCCGCCTCGTCCGCTTCGTGCGGACGGTGCAGCGCGAGGTCGGGATCACGGTCTCGGTCGGGCTGTCCTACAACAAGTTCCTGGCCAAGATCGCCTCGGACCAGGAGAAGCCGCGCGGCTTCTCCGTGCTCGGCCGGCAGGACGCGGCCGCGATCATTGGCGAGCGGCCTGTCGGCATCCTGCCCGGGATCGGCAAGCAGACGGAAGCGCGGCTCGCCCGCGCCGGCTTCGCCCTCGTGCGGGACCTTCGCGAGCGCTCGCCGGAAGACCTCCTGCGGCTGATCGGCCGCGACGGACCGCGCCTCGGCAGGCTCGCCCGCGGCGAGGACGACCGGCGGGTCGAGACCGAACGGGACGCGAAGGGCATCTCGGCGGAGACCACCTTCGGGGCGGACCTGTCGCGCCCGGACGAGATCGAGCCGCTGCTCTGGCGCCTGTGCGAGAAGGTGTCGCTCCGGCTGAAGAATGCCGGGCTCGGCGGCCGGAGCGTCGTGCTCAAGCTGAAGGACCGCGACTTCCGCCTCACGACGCGCACCCGCTCGGGGCTGCCGGCGACCCAGCTCGCGAGCCGCCTGTACGGGCCGGCGCGCGCCATGCTGCGGGACGAATGCGACGGCCGCCATTTCCGCCTCGTCGGCATCGGCGCGCACCATCTCTGCCCGGCCGCGGAAGCCGATCGCGGCGACCTCGCGGACGTCGCCGTCGTGAACGAGACGCGGCGCGAAGCCGCCATCGACCGCCTGCGCGAACGTTTCGGCCCCGATGCGGTGCAGAAAGGGCTCGCCTTCCGGTTCGGTCAGCGCTGACAGCTGCTCTTGTCGGGCAGCGGCTCGAAACGGGTCATCTTGCCGGCGAGCGCGAAGTCGCCGTAATCGAGCTTCAGCGCCCGGCTGACGCCGTTCTCGTAGACGTCGAAGCTCAGGACGTAGACCGGCGTCTCGGCCTTCCGGCCGAGCTTGAAATAGCTCATGCTGACCGGCCAGCGGGCGAGCTTGCCGAGATCGCCCTCGCGGGCCGGGGCCTCGAGCCCCTCCCCCGCCCCGGGCTCGATCCGCTTCCCGATGACCGCCAGCGTCTCGTAGACGGTGCGGCCGTCGTCGGAGCCGTCGAACACCTTCTCGGACATGGTGGACCTGCCGGCCTTCGCGGCCGCGATCAGGTCGCGCATCTGCGTGTTCGGGAACACGGCCTCGCCGTCGAGCGAGGCCGTCTCGCGCTTCGGCGAGCGGATCTTCGTCGTGAGCGGGCCGCCCGCCTTGCGCTCGGCCTCGCCGTCCACCGTCTGGAGAGGGCTGTCGCCATCCCCGGTATCGTTGCGGAACCGGAAGCTCCGGCCGTCGCCGCTCTCGAAATTGGCGCTCCGGAGGTCGGACGTCTTGCTCCCGCCCTCCGAGCTCTGGATCTCGGTGACCTGGCGGAACTTGAGCGAATAGCCCTCGCAGGCATTGCCGGTGAAGTCGAAGGCGATGCGGCCCCGCGCCGAATCCACGGTCCTGGCGCCCCGGCTCGAGGCGAGCGACAGGTCGTAGACCGCCCGGTGCGGGGCGAGGCGCACCGGCGCCTCCTGCGCCGCCGCGGGGCCGCCGGCGGCGAGCGCGAGCGCGATGATGATGCCGTACCGCATGGGAACTCCGGTGCCTCCTTCGGGAGAGTAGGGAGCCGGAGCGGCCGCGGCAACGAGGCTTGCGGGCGCGGCCGCCTTCGGCCAGAAGGCCGGCGGCGGCGAGGAGCGGGCATGGGCAAGGTCGACGCGGTCCTGGCGGAGCTCGGGATCGAATTGCCGCGGCCGGCCGCGCCCGTCGCGAACTACGTCCCCTTCGTGCGGACCGGGGACCTCGTGACGGTCTCCGGTCAGATCCCGTTCGGCCCGGACGGCACCTTGTCTCCCGACCATGTCGGTCTCGTCGGCGGGGAGGTCTCGCCGGAGACGGCCCGCGAGGCGGTCCGGCTGGCCGCGGTCAACGTCGTGGCGCAGCTCCGCGCCGCGATCGGCGACCTGGACAGTGTCGTGCGGTGCGTGCGGCTCGGCGGCTTCATCGCGAGCGCGCCCGGCTTCACCGGCCATGCCGGGGTGATGAACGGCGCTTCCGACCTGATGGTCGCGATCTTCGGGGATGCGGGCCGCCATGCCCGCTCGACGGTCGGCGTGGCCGGGCTGCCGCTCGGCGCCGCCGTCGAGGTCGAGGCGCTCTTCCACGTCCGATGAGCGGCCCGGCCTGGCTCGTCTCGCGGCCGATCGCGCATCGCGGGCTGCACGACGCGGCGGCCGGCCGCTTCGAGAACACCGTCTCGGCCGCGGAGGCCGCGATCGTCGGCGGGTTCGCGATCGAGTGCGACGTGCAGATCTCGTCGGACGGCGAGGCGATGGTTTTCCACGATCACGCGCTCGACCGGCTGACGGGAGAGACGGGACCCGTCAGGGACAGGACGGCCGCCTTCCTGGCGGGCGTGGCGGTCGGCGGCACGCCGGACCGGATCGCGACCCTCGGCGAGTTCCTGGACCGGATCGCCGGCCGGGTTCCGCTCGTCGTCGAGGTGAAGAGCCGCTTCGACGGCGACGAGCGCCTGGCCCGCCGCGTCGTCGCGATCCTGGCGGGCCGTCCGGACCCGCTCGCCGTGAAGTCCTTCGATCCGGAGGTCGTGGCGCTCCTGCGGGAGGTCGCGCCCGACCTGCCGCGCGGCATCGTCGGGCAGTCCCGCTACGAGGAGGGCGAGGTCGCCAGCTTGCCGGAGGCGCGCCGGCGGGAGATGACGGACCTCCTCCATTGGCCCCGGACGCGGCCGGATTTCATCTCCTGGCGCCATGCCGACCTGCCGGGCGCCGCGTCCTTCCTGCCCCGGCTCCTGGCCGGGGTGCCGGTGATGACCTGGACGGTCCGCTCGGCCGCGGACGCGGCACGCGCCCTCGGCCACGCCGATCAGATCGTCTTCGAAGGCTTCACGCCTGCTTGAGCGACGACCGGTCGCGATTGCGCCCCGCCCGCCCGCGACGCACGGTGCGGCCATGACGGGCAGCGCGGCGGCGGGCGGCAGGATCGGCATCGCGGCCGTGACGGAGATCGGGTCGCTCCCGGCCGCCGAGTGGGATGCCTGCGCGGGCCTTGCCCCCGACGGTCAGGCCGCGAACCCGTTCGTGTCGCATGCCTTCCTGTCCGCGCTCGAGGATTCGGGCTGCGTCGGCGGCCGGACCGGATGGCGGCCGGCCCATCTCGCGGCGACGCAGGACGGCGGAGCGCTCGCCGCCGCGGCGCCCTGCTACCTCAAATCCCATTCCCAGGGCGAGTACGTCTTCGATGCCGGCTGGGCCGACGCCTTCGAGCGGGCGGGCGGGCGCTACTACCCGAAGCTCCAGGTCAGCGTGCCCTTCACCCCCGTCACCGGACCCCGGCTGCTGGTGCGTCCGGACGCCGAAGCGGGAAGGATGCGGGATGCGCTGCTTCAGGGCCTCGAAGCCCTGCGGGAACAGGTCGGCGCCTCCTCGACGCACCTCACCTTTCTCGAACCGGAAATCGGCGAGGAACTCGCCGCGCGCGGCTATCTCCTGCGCATCGACCAGCAATTCCACTGGGTGGACGAGGGCTACGGCGATTTCGAGGGGTTCCTGTCCGCCCTCGCCTCCCGGAAGCGCAAGGCCATCCGCCGCGAGCGGCGGGACGCGCTGGCATCGGGGATCACCGTCGAATGGGTGACCGGATCCGACCTCACGGAGGCGCATTGGGACGCTTTCTTCGCGTTCTACATGGATACCGGGTCGCGGAAATGGGGCCGGCCCTACCTCAACCGGCGCTTCTTCTCGCTCCTCGGCGAGCGCATGGCGGATCGCGTGCTCCTCGTCATGGCGAAGCGGGCCGGCCGCTACGTCGCGGGCGCGATCAACCTGATCGGCGCGGACGCGCTTTACGGCCGGAACTGGGGCGCGATCGAGGAGCATCCCTTTCTCCATTTCGAGGTCTGCTACTACCAGGCGATCGACTTCGCGCTCAGCCGCGGATTGAAACGCGTGGAAGCGGGCGCGCAGGGCGAGCACAAGCTGGCCCGCGGCTACCGCCCGGTGACGACCCGCTCCGCCCATCACATCGCCGATCCGGGCTTCCGCCGCGCGGTGGCGGATTTCCTGTCGAGGGAGCGCGCCTATGTCAGCGCGGCGCACGACGCCTACGAGGAGGCCGCGCCGTTCCGGCAGGAATGCTGATGGGCGGAGATTGCGACCGTTTACCCGGTCCGCTAGGTGTCCGTCCTGGACGGATGAGGCTGCCCTCGTTCCTCATGCTGAGGTGCTCGCGGGAGCGAGCCTCGAAGCACGCTCCCGGGCTGTGATCCGGGGGCACGCGAGACGTCGTGCGTCCTTCGAGGCCGACCTGCGGTCGGCACCTCAGGATGAGGAGGTGGTGTCTGCCGGCCCGTTTCGGACTGGCTCCGAACCGAGACAACCTACACAGGTCCGACACATGCCCGACTACGATTCCGCCAACGTCTTCGCCAAGATACTCCGCGGCGAACTCCCGGCGGAGCGAATCTACGAGGACGACGGCAGCTTCGCCTTCATGGACATCATGCCCCGATCGGACGGGCATTGCCTCGTGATCCCGAAGGTGGCGGCCCGTACCCTGTTCGACCTCCCGACCGAGGCACTGGGACCTTTCTTCGGGGTCGTCCAGAAGGTCGGGCGCGCCGCTTTGGCCGGGATGGGGGCGGACGGGCTCACGCTCCAGCAGTTCAACGAGCCGGCCGGCGGGCAGGTGGTGTTCCACCTGCATGTGCACATCCTGCCGCGCTGGACCGGCATCGCGCTCCGCCCGCATACCGGACAGATGGCGGACGGCGCCCTCCTGAAGGGCCACGCCGCCAAGATCAGGGCGGCCCTCGGACCGGCGTGACGAGCCCTGACCGGCCGATCGGAAGAAGCCAGGAGGGCGCGGAGATGGACGGGATCAGCGGCAAGGTCGTCGCCATCACGGGCGCGAGCAGCGGGATCGGAGAGGCGACCGCGCTGCTCCTCGCCGGGCGCGGCGCCAGGATCGTGCTCGGCGCGCGCCGGGCGGGCATCGCCAAGAAGTCGCTGGTGCTGCTGC
>CALMTJ010000462.1:0-3416 GCA_937872715.1 uncultured Methylobacteriaceae bacterium | reverse complement strand
GGTCGCAAGCCATCGCGAGCGACAGGCCGGCGCCGGCCGCCGCGCCCTCGATCGCCGCCACCGTCGGCTTCGGCATTTCGTGCAGCATGCGTGCCGCTTCCATGCGCGCACGCAGATTGACGACGCGTTGCTCGAGCGTCACCTGGGACGGCTCGGCGCGCGCCGGGCGGAGCGGCTCGACGCCCTGGCGAAACGGATCGTGGACGGCGGCGGCGAAGCCGTGCCGGCCGTCTGCGACGTCCGCCGGCGCGAGGACCTGGCGAGGCTGGTCGGCCTCGCCTGCGAAACCTGGGGGCGGCTCGACGTCCTCGTCGCGAATGCCGGGATCGGGCCCATCTCGGCCCTCGACGACCTCAAGGTCGCCGATTGGGAGGAGATGATCGACGTCAACCTGAAGGGCTTCCTCTACGGAATCGCGGCGGCGCTTCCCGTCTTCCGGCGGCAGGGGGCCGGGCATTTCGTCACCGTGATCTCCACGGCCGGCCTGAAGATCGTGCCGCTCCAGGCGGTCTATGCCGGCACCAAGAACGCGGTCCGGACGATCTGCGAGGGGTTGCGCCAGGAGGCAGGCGACAAGCTGCGCGTCACCGGGATCTCGCCCGGCTTCGTCCGGACCGAGTTCGCGGAATCGATGACGGACCCGGCCGTCAAGGCCCAGATCCGTTCCCGCATGGAGGAGATGGCGATCTCGCCGGACGCGATCGCCCGGGCCATCGCCTTCGCGATCGAGCAGCCCGACGGCGTGGATGTCGGCGACATCGTCGTGCGCCCAACGGCGCAGGCCTAGCAGTAGCGGTCCGTGCGGATGATGCGGCACGGGCCACCGGCCCGCGAGGCCGGAGCGTGAGGGGGCCGCACGAGGAGCGCCTCCGACCCCGCCATGACGGCCAGCATGGAGGAATCCTGCCGCGATTGCGGTGCCACCACCGCCTCGCCGGCCGGTCCGCGGGTCAGCGCCGCCCGCATGTAATCCTGGCGGAGGTCGTTCGCCGGCACGTCGATGCCGAGCACACCGGCTTCCGTCGGATCGTCGCCGGCGCCCGGATCGCCGAGCAGCGCCCGGATGGCCGGCACGACGAAGACGATCCCGCACACGATGGAGGAAACCGGGTTGCCGGGCAGCCCGAGGAGGAGGGTGCGGCCGAGCCGTCCGTGCATCAGGGGCTTCCCCGGCCGCAGCGCGACACGCCAGAAGCCGAGATCCATGCCGGCGCGGGTCAATGCCTCCTGAACGAGGTCATGCTCGCCGACAGAGGCGCCGCCGAGCGTCACCAGGAGGTCGGCTTCGGCCGTCTGCGCGGCCGCGATCCGGTCCGCGAGGTCCGGGAGCGTGTCGCGGGCGATGCCGAGATCCACCGCCTCGCCGCCCGCCCGCTTCGCGATCGCGGCGACCGCGTAGCTGTTCGACGCCACGATCTGGTCCGGCCCGGTCTCTTCGCCCGGCCGGACGAGCTCGTCGCCGGTGGCCAGGATCGCGACCCGCGGCTTCCGGCGCACGGGGAGGCGCGGGTGGCCCATCGCGGCCGCGAGTGCCAAACGGCGTGCGTCGAGCCGCTGGCCCGCCTGCAGCAGGCGGTCGCCGGTCCGGAAATCGAGGCCGGCCGCCCGGACGTGCCGGGCCGGTGCGACGGTGGCCCGCACCTCGACGCGGTCGGTCCCGAGGTCCGTGTCCTCCTGGAGCACGACGGCATCGGCCCCGCGCGGCAGCGGCGCGCCCGTGAAGATGCGCACGGCCTGCCCCCGCCCGACCTCGCCCGCGAAGCCCGCGCCTGCGGCGCTTCGGCCGATCACCTCGAGCATGGCCGGGACATCCGCCACGTCGGCCGACCGGACCGCGTAGCCGTCCATGGCGGAGCCGGCGAAGGGCGGCTGCGTCCGGAGCGCCGCCAGGTCGTTCGCGAGCGTACGGCCCGCGGCCCGCTCGAGCGCCACCGTCTCGGACGGGACGGGGCCGGTCACGCTCGCGAGCACCCGTCCGAGCGCGTCGGCGACGGACAGCATGGGAGCGCCGGCCATCAGGAGGGGACGCGGTAATCGCCGGAGCGCCCGCCCCTCTTCGCGAGCAGCCGGATGCCTTCGATCCGCATGGCGCGGTCGGCCGCCTTGACCATGTCGTAGAGCGTCAGGCAGGCGACGGAGACGGCCGTCAGCGCCTCCATCTCGACGCCCGTCTGGCCGCAGACGCGCGCCTCGGCCGTGACGCGGATCCCGGGAAGCGCGTCGTCCAGCTCGCACTCGACCCTGACCCGGGTGAGGAGCAGCGGGTGGCAGAGCGGGATCAGCTCGTGCGTGCGCTTCGCCGCCATGATGCCGGCGAGCCGGGCGGTGCCCAGCACGTCGCCCTTCTTGGCGTCGCCCGCCCGGATCAGCGCGACCGTCTCCGGCCGCATGAGCACGAAGCCTTCCGCTTCCGCGACGCGGGCCGTCGCGGGCTTGTCCGCCACGTCGACCATGTTGGCGGCGCCCGTCCGGTCGAGATGGGTGAGTTCGCTCACGCGGCGGCCGCTTCGGCGGGCTCGAGCAGCCGGCGAGTCCCGGCCGCCACGTCGTCCTGCCGCATCAGGCTCTCGCCGACGAGAAGGGTCCGGATGCCGGCCCGCGCCAGGCGGGCCACGTCGGCGGGCGTGCCGATGCCGCTCTCGGCCACCCGCACGAAGCTCGCCGGCACGCGCGGCGCGAGGCGCTCGGACACCGACAGGTCGGTCGCGAAGCTCCGCAGGTCGCGGTTGTTGAAGCCGATCAGCGCCGCCCCAAGCGGGAGGGCGCGGTCGAGCTCGACTTCGTCGTGCACCTCGACCAGGACATCGAGACCGAGCGACGCCGCGGTCGCGGCGAGCGCCCGCGCCTCGCCGTCCGTCACGGCCGCCATGATGACGAGGATGCAATCGGCACCGAGCGCCCGCGCCTCGAACACCTGGTAGGGCTCGAACAGGAAATCCTTGCGGAGCACGGGCAGCCGGCATGCGTCGCGTGCCTCGGCCAGGTCTTCGGGCCGGCCCTGGAAGGACGGGCCGTCGGTGAGCACGGACAGGCAGGCCGCGCCGCCCGCCTGGTAGGCCCGGGCGAGGTCGGCCGGGACGAAATCCTGCCGGATGAGCCCCTTCGACGGGCTCGCCTTCTTGATCTCGGCGATCAAGGCCGTCCGGCCGGCATCCAGCATCCGGGAGATCGCCCCGGCGAAGTCGCGGGTGGGCGGAGCGGCGCGCGCCCGCCGCTCCATCTCGGCCGGGCCGACCGCGCGCTTTGCGGCCGCGACCTCCTCGCGCTTGTAGGCCGCGATGCGGGCCAGGACGTCGCTCACGGCCGCCGCCCGTTCGACACCGCCGTCAGGCGGTCCAGCGCGCCTTTCGCGGCGCCGGACGCCACGGCGGCGGCGGCCCGCTCGACCCCGTCGCGGAGGTCGGCCGCCGCGCCCG
>CALMTJ010000461.1 GCA_937872715.1 uncultured Methylobacteriaceae bacterium | reverse complement strand
GGCCGGACGGGGGCGCTCTTACCAGCGTCACGACCCCGTCACAACCAGAACGGTTCGCATGTGCAGCATGAACGCCGGCGCTTCCACCCTCCGGCGCCCCGACCTACATGAACGCCATGAGTCGATTAGATAATAAAGAGGTGACGACCGAGATCTTCACGGACGCGCGGGAGGACGAGGAGGACCTGCCCTTCGAGGCGGGCTCCGGGATGGACCTCGACTTTCAGGCGAGTCCGGCCTCCGTCGAGGCGGGCGCCGGCGTGATCCGGCGCTTCTGGGCGACCCTGCCGGGCAGCCCCGGCGTGTACCGGATGATCGACGGGCGGGGCGACGTCCTCTATGTCGGCAAGGCCCGCAACCTGAAGAGCCGCGTCGGCTCCTACGTGCGCGGACAGGGGCACTCCACCCGCATCACCCGGATGATCGCCGAGACGAACTCCATGGAGTTCGTCTCCACCGCGACCGAGACGGAAGCGCTGCTGCTCGAGGCGAACCTCATCAAGCAGCTCCGCCCGCGCTACAACGTGGTGCTGCGGGACGACAAGTCGCTTCCCTACATCCTGCTGACGGCCGATTCGGAGGCCGCGCAGGTGGTAAAGCACCGGGGCGCCCGCAGCCGGAAGGGGCATTATTTCGGCCCCTTCGCCAGCGTCTGGGCCGTCAACCGGACCACCAACGCGCTGCAGCGCGCCTTCCTGCTCAGGTCGTGCTCGGATTCGTACTACGAGAACCGGACGCGGCCCTGCCTCCTGTTTCAGATCAAGCGCTGTTCCGGACCCTGCACGGGCGAGATCGCGCTCCCGGACTACGCGAAGCTCGCCGAGGAGGCGCGGCTCTTCCTGTCCGGCCGCTCCAACGCCGTGAAGGAAGGGCTCGCGGCCGAGATGAACGCCGCCTCCGACGAGCTCGAATTCGAGCGCGCGGCGCGCTACCGCGACCGGCTCGCAGCGCTCTCGGCCGTGCAGTCGAGCCAGGGCATCAACACCCAGCGGCTGGAGGAGGCGGACGTCGTCGCGATCGACGAGCAGGCCGGGCAGTTCTGCGCGGAGGTGTTCTTCTTCCGCAACCACCAGAACTGGGGCAACCGCGCCTATTTCCCGCGCGCCGACCGGTCGGTCGGCAAGGCGGAGGTGCTGGCCTCCTTCCTGGCGCAGTTCTACGACGACAAGCCGCCGCCGCGGCACATCCTCCTGTCCGAGGAGATCGAGGATTGCGCGCTCCTGGCCGCGGCCCTCTCCGTGAAGGCCGGCCGCAAGGTCGAGATCGCGGTCCCGATGCGGGGGGAGCGCCGGCAGCTCGTCGAGGCCGCGCTCCGCAACGCGAAGGAGGCGCTCGGCCGCCGCCTCGCCGAGACGTCGAGCCAGGCGAAGCTCCTCGCCTCGCTCGCTTCGGCCTTCGGGCTCCCGCGGGCGCCGCGCCGCATCGAGGTCTACGACAATTCCCACATCATGGGCACGAACGCGGTCGGCGCCATGATCGTGGCCGGCCCGGCCGGGCTGATGAAGACGCATTACCGCACCTTCAACATGACGGCCGAGGATCTCGTGCCCGGCGACGATTTCGGGATGATGCGGGAGATGCTCCGCCGCCGCTTCGCGCGGCTGGTCCGAGAGGCGCCGCGGGAAGAGCCCTCCCCCCCGTGGTCCGGCCGTCGGCCGGCGGGAGGGCCGAGCCGAAGCGAAGCGGAGGACCGGGGTGGGGGTCGTGCAGGAGGCACCGCGGGCGTCTCATCCGGCCCGACC
>CALMTJ010000460.1 GCA_937872715.1 uncultured Methylobacteriaceae bacterium | reverse complement strand
GGCCCGCCCGGGCGGCCCTAGAGGCAGGTCACGCATGAGCGCCACGATCCGGCTCGCCGCCCTGGCCGCGGCCCTGCTGCTGGGCGGCCCGCCGGCCGCCGCCAAGACGCTCGTCTACTGCTCGGAGGGCGACCCGAAATACGTGAACCCCCAATTCGCCACGACGACCACGACCATGAATGCGGGGCGTCCGATCTTCGACAACCTCGTCGGGCTCGAGACCGGCTCCCTCCGGGTGGTGCCGGCGCTGGCGGAGAGCTGGACCGTCTCGGAGGACGGCCGGGTCTACACGTTCCGCTTGCGGGAGGGCGTCCACTTCCACACCAACGCCCGGTTCACGCCGACCCGGACGATGAATGCGGACGACATCCTGTTCTCGCTCGAGCGACAATGGCGGAGCGACCACCCCTACCACGCCGTGTCCGGCGGGGCGTTCGACTATTTCAAGGACCTCGGCCTGCCCGAGCTGATCGAGGCGATCGACCGGGTCGACGACCGCACGGTGCTGATCCGCATCCGCCGTCCGGACGCGACCTTCCTGCCGAGCCTCGGCATGCCGTTCAACGCCGTCCTGTCGGCGGAATACGGGGACCTGCTGGCCCGGGAGGGCGAGTCCGCCAAGGTCCTGATCGACCAGGAGCCGATCGGGACAGGCCCCTTCGCCTTCGTGGGCTACCAGCCGGACGTGGCCGTCCGCTACCGGGCCTTCGACGGGTACTGGGCCGGGCGCCAGCCGATCGACTCGCTCGTCTTCTCCGTCACGCCGAACCCGGCCGTGCGTCTCACCAAGCTGAAGGCCGGCGAATGCCATGTCGCGGCCTACCCGAACCCGCCGGACGTCGCCCGGATCGGGGCCGATCCCGAGCTCCGCCTCCTGTCCCAGGAAGGGCTGAACATCGGCTACCTGGCGCTCAACGCGAAGCGCCCGCCCTTCGACGACGTGCGGGTGCGCCGCGCCGTGAACATGGCGATCGACAAGCTCGCGGTCGTCGAGGCCGTCTACGGCAAGGCCGGGGTGGTCGCCAAGAACCCGATCCCGCCCCTGCTCTGGAGCTACAACGACGCCGTCGCCGACTACCCGTACGATCCGGCCGCCGCCGCCCGCCTGATGACGGAGGCCGGCCACGGCTCGGGCGTCGAGACGGAGCTCTGGTACATGCCGGTTAGCCGGCCCTACAACCCGAACGGCCGGCGCGTCGCGGAGATGATCGCGGCCGACCTCGCCCCGCTCGGCATCCGGGTCAAGCTCGTCACGGCCGAGTGGGACGCCTACCGGGCGAAGCTTCAGGCCGGAGAGGCGCCGATGGCGCTGTTCGGCTGGACGGGCGACAACGGCGATCCGGACAATTTCCTCGACGTGCTGCTCGGCTGCACGGCCGCCCGGCCGGGCGGCAACAACATCGCCAAGTGGTGCGATCCCGCCTACGACCGTCTGGTCACGGCCGCCAAGGTGACGGCCGTGCAGGCCGATCGGGAGCGCCTGTACCGCGAGGCGCAGGTCATCGCGAAGCGGGAGGCGCCCTGGGTGCCGCTCGCCCATTCCCTCGTCTACATGGCGACCCGCCGCGAGGTGACGGGTTTCCGCATGGACCTCCTCGGGCGGGTCGCCTTCGACGGCGTCGACCTGCGGAACTGAGCGGACGTTCCGCGATCAGCGGACGGTTCGGACCGGCTTCCGGGCGGAGGCGCCCGGCGCCATGCACTCGGCCGCGAGGTAGGGCCAGGTCTGCCTGTCGCAGCTTCCGGCCCGTCCGGCGCCGACCTGTGCCGGAGCCGTCGCGGCCGGCAGGGAGGCCAGGACGATCGGAGACGCCGCCCGCTCCGGGGCGGGCTGGGCATCGGCCGAGGCGAGGAAGCCGGCGGCCGCGATCGCGGTCGCGACGGAGATGGCGGTGATCTTCGGGAGCGAGAACATGGAAGCCTCCTGTCCGGCGCCGTCCGTCGCGCCCTGTGGATGGCGTCTCGTACCGGGCGCACATGTCCGGCTCTTTTCGCGTGGGGTTTCGCCGGGGATGCCGGGACGAAACAATGACGACATGGAGCGCCGCTACGGTCCCGCCCCGTCGGGCAGGTCGAGAACAGCTGGTCACGTGATGCGGATCGGAGCTTCTGTCGTGATCGTCGGGGCCGGCCTCGCGGCGGCCCTGCCCGCCTTCGGGCAGGGCTTCGACTGCACGAAGGCCGCGAGCCCGGTCGAGACCGCGATCTGCGCCTCGCCCGCCCTCCTCGATCAGGACCGGGCGCTGGGCGACGCGTTCCGGGCAGCGCTCGCGCGCGATCCCGCCCGGGCCGCGACGATCCGGACGGAGCAGCGCGCCTGGCTGGCCGAGCGGGTGCGGATCTGCGCGTCCCGCGGCGAGGCTCCCCCTCGGGTGACGGCCTGTCTCGCCGGTCTCTACCGGGCACGCCTCCTCGCCCTGTCGGCGCAGCCGGGCTCCCAGGCGGCGGCCGCTGCGGCCGCGCCTCCTGCGCGCCCGTCCGCTCCCGCCGCGTCGGGCGCGCAGGTGCTGCCGCCGTCGCCGTCCCCGCCGCTTCCCGTCCT
>CALMTJ010000459.1 GCA_937872715.1 uncultured Methylobacteriaceae bacterium | reverse complement strand
GGATACGTCCGACCGGGTCGGGCAGGCCCGCGACCGCCGCGACGCCGCGCGCAGTGGCATCCACCCGGGCGGGATCGAGCAGGAGGCGGTCGATGAAGGAAGCGGGCCGGCCGGCGGCGCGCGCATCGGCGACGTCGAGGGCGTTCAGCGCCAGGATCGCGCGGGACGCCGCCCGGATCGCGTCCGCGGCCGCCAGGAGAGCGCGCGACTTCGCCGCGCCGGACGCCAGCGCGACATGCCGCGAGGCGGCGCGCGCCCGCAGGCCGAGATCCCGCATCAGCTCCGGCAGGGGGCGATCCGTCCCGCTCCTGTTGTCGGCCTCTGCGATGATGGCGGCGCTCACGGGGACGCTCCTCGGTCGGGGCCGCCGCCTTAGCACGGCGGGGCCGCGACGTCAGGCGGTGAGCGCGAGATCGTCGCGGTGGATCATCTCCGCCCGTCCCCGGACGCCCAGGATGGCCTCGATCTCGCGGCTGGAGCGCCCGATGATGCGGAGCGCCTTGTCGGAATCGTAGGCCACGAGGCCCCGCCCGAGGACGGGCCCCGACATCTCCCGCACCGTCACCGCATCGCCGCGCGAGAACACGCCGTCGAGGCTGCGCACGCCGATCGGCAGGAGGCTCGCGCCGCCGCGCAGCGCCCGCGCCGCGCCGGCGTCGACTGTCAGCACCCCCTTCGGCTCGAGCGCGCCCGCGATCCAGGTCTTGCGGGCGGTGGCGGGCGTGGACGAGGTCAGGAACCAGGTGCAGCGCCCGCCCCCCGCCACCCGGGCGAGCGGGTTCTTGGGGCGGCCGTCGGCGATCAGCATGTGGGTGCCGCCGGCCGTCGCGATCTTGGCCGCGTCCACCTTGGTCCGCATGCCGCCCCGCGAGAGGCTGGACGCCGCCTCTCCGGCCATCGCCTCGATGGCCGGCGTGACGGCCCGGACGACCGGGATGTGCTCCGCGGATGAGTCGGAGGCCGGCGGGGCCGTGTAGAGCCCGTCCACATCCGAGAACAGGACCAGGAGGTCGGCGCCGATCATGGTGGCGACCCGCGCCGCCAGCCGGTCGTTGTCGCCGTAGCGGATCTCGCTCGTCGCGACCGTGTCGTTCTCGTTCACGATCGGGACGGCCCGCATCTCCAGGAGCTTGGAGACGGTGGCGCGGGCGTTCAGGTAGCGGCGGCGCTCCTCCGTGTCGGCCAGCGTCAGGAGGATCTGCCCGGCGGTGATCCCGTGCTGCGCCAGCGTGGCCGACCACGTTCCGGCGAGCGAGATCTGGCCGACGGACGCGGCCGCCTGACTTTCCTCGAGCTTCAGCGCGCCCGTCCCGAGCCCGAGCACGCTCCGGCCGAGCGCGATGGAGCCGGACGACACGACCAGAACATCCGCGCCCCGCTCATGGAGCCCGGCCAGATCCTCCCCGAGGGCTGCCAGCCAGGCGTGGTTCAGCCGGCCCCGCGCGCGGTCCACCAGGAGGGACGAGCCGACCTTCACGACGACACGCCGGAACTGGGCGAGGGAGGGGGTCACGGCGCGAGCGCGGACCGGATGTCCGTCCGGGCGAAGTCGTCGCCTTTGTAGAGGAGTTTCGCATCGAGCACCTTGGCGACCGCGTAGGCCATGCAGTCGCCGTAATTGAGCTGGGCCGGGTGGCCGCGCCCTTTGCCGTACGTCCTGAATGCCAGCACGGCGACATCGGCCATCGCCGGCGTGAAGCCGACGAGTTGAAGGCGTCCAGGATCGAAGAAGTTGTGCACCAACCGGTCGATCGCCTCCGCCGGCAGCGCCGTAGACAGGGCTATCTTGACATCGATCAGGGAGGGCGCGCCGAGCACGCATCGGGAACCCGTCAGGGCGTCGCTGAAGCGCTCCCGCTCGGGCTCGCCCTTGATGATCGAGACGATCGCCGAGGCGTCGACCACGATCACCTGGGCAACCCGTCTTCATCGTACATCCAGGAATCGTCCCAGTCCGCGTCGGGCAGAAGGCTTGCTCGAGCCGTCTCGGCAAGGCCCATCAGGGCCTCGTAAGCCCGACGCTGCTCGGCCGTATAACCTTTCTCGTCCCGCGGGATCGTCTTCTCCTCGTAATCGCGAAGCGCATCCTCGACGACCCTCGTCGTTGTCCGGCCCAACGCCTTCGCGATACGGGTCGCCCGGACGGCCGCTTCATCGCTGCGAATGTTGAGCTGACGGGTCGGCATCTGCTAGCTCCTTTTCCCGAAGCTAGCATCACTCCGCGATGCCCGCCAATCACGGCCGCCAAGCCGGCTCCGTCTCCGCAGCTTCCGCCTCCGCCTCGCGCCGCGCCGTCCCGACGACGTCGAGCAGACGGTTCAGGGCGACGTCGACGCCGAGGCCGGACGCGGAGGACAAGAGCAGCGGCGCCTGCCCGCAGGCCCGGGCGAGGCCGGCGAGGCGCTCGGCGCGGGTGTCCTCGTCGAGCGCGTCGGCCTTGCTCAGCGCGACGATCTCCGGCTTGCCGGGAAGGTCCGCGCCGTAGGCGTCGAGCTCGCCCCGCACGATCCGGTACGACGAGCCGGGATCCTCCGCCGTGCCGTCGACAAGGTGGAGGAGCACGCGGCAGCGCTCGACATGGCCGAGGAAGCGGTCGCCCAGGCCCGCGCCCTCGTGGGCGCCCTCGATCAGGCCCGGGATGTCGGCCAGCACGAATTCGCGCGCGCCCGTCCGGACCACGCCAAGCCCGGGATGGAGCGTGGTGAAAGGGTAGTCGGCGATCTTCGGCTTCGCGGCCGTGGTCGTCGCCAGGAAAGTCGACTTGCCGGCATTCGGCAGCCCGACGAGGCC
This sequence comes from uncultured Methylobacteriaceae bacterium, assembly GCA_937872715.1. Taxonomy (GTDB): domain Bacteria; phylum Pseudomonadota; class Alphaproteobacteria; order Rhizobiales; family Beijerinckiaceae; genus Enterovirga. The sequence goes on along the minus strand of CALMTJ010000459.1, from coordinate 4,036 downwards.
CGCATCCGCGATGAGCTTCAGCCGCAGCCGGACCCAGCGCTCGATCCCCTCCTGGCCCGGATTGGCGTGGCGTGGCGCCCGGTTGGTCGCCGTCTTGAAATGCGCGTTCCCGAACCCGCCATTGCCGCCCTTCGCCAGCAGCACCCGCTGGCCCACGGCCGCGATGTCGGCGATCAGCGTCTCGCCGTCCTCGTCCAGGATCTCGGTCCCGGCCGGCACTTTCAGGAGCACGTCCGCTCCCTTGGCGCCGGCCATGTTGGAGCCCATGCCATGCTGGCCGCCCTTCGCCTTGAAATGCACCTGGTAGCGGTAGTCGATCAGCGTGTTCAGTCCGTCCACGCCCTCGGCCCAGACGTCGCCGCCCTTGCCGCCGTCGCCGCCGTTCGGCCCGCCGAACTCGATGAACTTCTCGCGCCGGAAGGCGACGATGCCGTTGCCGCCGTCGCCGGACCGTATGTAGATCTTGCACTCGTCCAGGAACTTCATCGCGTCACTTGCTTCGCATCGTCCGGCGCTGCTGCTCGGCGGCCGCCCGGTAATCGTAGGCCGGGAAGAACTCGGTCCGGTAAGGGCCCCAGGCGGTCTGCTCCAGGATCCGGTTGATCTCGCGCAGCCGCTCCGGCGCGAACCTCAGCGTGACCACCTGGCCGATCCCCATCACGACGTACCACGAATCCACCTCCACGCCGTCCGGCGGGAACTTGTCGTAATAGCCGTTCCGACGAAGCTGCTCGTTGATCTCGTCCAACGTCTTCGACTGGTCGTGCTTCAGGAACACGGTCATCAGCATGGTGCCGGCACCGGCCGGAGGCGCCGGCTGGGCAAGGGAGGCCGTCGACGCCATCGCGAGCGCGACGAGCGCGGGGCCGAGACGTCCTGACATCGCTGACCTCCGGCCGGCGGGAGGGCGGCCGACCATCCTCTACCGCATTTCCTCACCGGCGGTGAGGGCGTGCGCCGGCGTTCCGTCGGCCCGGACCCCGGCCGGTTCTCACCCGGGCGTCGCGAGCGCCTCCTCCGGCCCGTGGGGCACGTAGCCGGACGCGCTCCACGATTTCAGGCTCTTCCACTTGCGACGGTCGAGCACGAAATCGTCGCCGGGCAGGAGGCCGCCCCGGGCCGGGAAGCCCTTCAGGCTGGAGCCCGCCGCCGCGAAGCCGCACTTCTCCAGCACCCGCCGCGATTCCGGGTTCGTGACCCTGACCCAGGCCGTGAGGTCGCGGGCCGGCGTGTAGGCGAAATACGCGTCGATCAGCGCCCGTGCGGCCTCCGTCGCGAAGCCCTGCCCCCAATGCGGGGTGCCGAGCCAGTAGACGATGGAGGGCGCGGATCCGGGCTCGGCCGAGATGCCCACCATCCCGATGAGCGTTCCGGGCTTGGCCCGCGCCGTGATCGCGAGCGCGAGGCTCTGCCCCTCGGCGTTCCCGGCCCGCGCCTTCAGCACGTCGCCGGTGCCGTCCGCCGGGCTGTAGGGATGCGGCATGACACCGGTCATCTCGGCCAGGACCTTGTCGCCGGCGAGCTGCACGAGCGCGGTCACGTCGGCGGCCCGGGGCCAGCGCAGCCAGAGGCGGCGCGTCTCCAGCCGGAACACGTCGTCGCGCGTGAGGTCCGGGAACATGACGGTTCTCCGATCGGCCCGCCGCATCCCGCGGGGGCTTGAACGACGAAGGGGAGGTGGCGTCCCACCTCCCCTTCGGATCGGAGCCCGGCCAGACCGGCCGGATGTTGAGCTCTGAACCGCCGGGTCCGTGGGACACCGGCGGGGCTCTTCGTCTTTAGCCGCTCGCCGGGTTTACTCGGCCGCCTCTTGGGCGGCGGTGGCCGCGTCGTTGGCGGCTACGACCGAGATGAAGGCTCGGCCGGCTTTGGTGATGAAGCGTACGCGCCCTTCCACCTTGGCGAAGATCGTATGGTCCTTGCCCATGCCGACATTGACCCCGGGATGCCATTTCGTGCCGCGCTGGCGCACGATGATGTTGCCCGGCACGACCTGCTCGTCGCCAAACTTCTTGACGCCGAGACGACGTCCGTCCGAGTCGCGGCCGTTGCGGGACGAGCCGCCAGCTTTCTTGTGTGCCATGACGCGTGTTCCTGAACTTGGGGCCTGATTACGCTTCTGCGGCCGATTCGGCTACGGGGGCGACGGGCTTGGACGCCCGAGCGGGCTTCGGCGGTGCCTCGAAGGTCGACCCGTTCAGCGAGAACGCGTCGATCCGCACCACGGTGTGGTGCTGCCGGTGGCCGCGCTTGCGGCGCGAGTTCTGGCGGCGGCGCTTCTTGAAGGCGATCACCTTCTCGCCGCGCCCATGCGACACGATGGCGGCCGCCACGGCCGCGCCGGTCACGCCCGGCAGGCCGATCTCGATCCCGCCGTCATGGGACAGCGTGAGAACCTGGTCGAAGGTCACGGTCGAGCCGACCTCACCTTCGAGCTTGGGGATCGTGACCACGTCGTGATGGGCGACGCGGAACTGCTTGCCGCCCGTCTTGATCACTGCGAACATCGTTCTTCCTTCGTGTTCGATCCGGATCTCCGCCGGGCTTGCGCCCGCCGTGTCCGGCTTCTTGGCAGCTGAGGGATGCTCCGGCGCACGGGCCGAAACGGCGAAGGCGCGGGCAGCGATGCTCCCGCGCGACAGGGCGAGATAGGTGAAGGCCGGCCGTCCTGTCAACGCCGGCTGCGGCAACGTCCGCCTTGCCCTCGGGCGAATGCGGCGCTAGCGGGCGGGATCGTCCGCTTCGAAGGTGCCGCCCGATGTCGCCGCGCGTCCGACGTTTCGCCCTTCCGGCCGCGGCGCTCCTTATCGGGGTCGCGGCCCTCCTCACCGCGCTCGTCGTGACGTTGCAGGCCGAGCGCCGGGGGAGCGGCGTGGCCGTCGGCGGGCCCTTCGCGCTCAAGGCGGCCGACGGGAGCACGGTGACCGACCGGCAGCTTCTCGGCCGGCCGTTCCTGGTGTTCTTCGGCTTCACCCATTGCCCGGACGTGTGCCCCACCAAGCTCTTCGAGCTGTCGGAGATGTTCCGGGCCATGGGTGCGAAAGGAGATGCGGTGAAGGCGCTCTTCATCACGGTGGACCCGGAGCGCGACACGCCGGCGATCATGGGGAGCTACGTGTCGAGCTTCGATCCCCGCATCGTCGGGCTGACCGGCGACCGCGCCGCCATCGACGCCGTCATCAAGGAATTCCGGGTCTTTGCCCGCAAGGTGCCGTTGAAGGACGGCGACTACACGATGGAGCACACCGCCCTCGTCTACCTCATGGGCAAGGACGGGCGCTTCGCCGGCTCCTTCAACCTGGAGCGCCCGCCCGGGGACGCCGCCGCGGACCTGCTCGGCCGGCTGTAGCCGGCGCGCCGGACGCCTCGGCCGCGCCCTTCGACCGCAGCGTACCGCCGAGCCGCCGCACGGTCTCCGTGACGGCGGCGAGCTCGCCGCCCGGGAGGCCGACCGCGCGGCCGATCGCGTCCGGCACCCCCTTCAGCTTCGCCCGGAGCGCGCGCCCGTCGGCGGTGAGCCGGATCCTGACCTGCCGCTCGTCGTCGCCGTCCCGCGAGCGCCGGACGAGACCGGCGCTCTCCAGCCGCCGCAGGAGAGGCGTCAGCGTCCCCGAATCGAGGAAGAGCGGCAGGCCGATCTCCCCGACGGTCCGGCCGTCCTCCGCCCAGAGGAGGAGCAGGACGAGATATTGCGGATAGGTGAGTCCGTGCGGCGCGAGGAGCGGCCGGTAGGCGCGGGTGAAGGCATGCGCGGCCGCGTAGACGGCGAAGCACAGCATGTCGTCGGGCTTGGGCGCGGCGCGTTGCATCGAGGGGTGACCGGAGACCGCCCGCATCATGCCGAGAAATAGATTGCGCGCAATCTATTCCGGCGGTAGTCGGACCGCACGCTATCGCATTGTCGGGACTGGCGAGCGCAAGGAGATCGGTGATGGTGAAGGTGCTCTACACGGCCCATGGTTCGGCGACGGGCGGGGGGCGGGCGGGGGCGGGGCGGGCGGGGGGGCCGGGGGGGGGCGGGGGGGGGGCGGCCGCC
>CALMTJ010000458.1 GCA_937872715.1 uncultured Methylobacteriaceae bacterium | reverse complement strand
CAGCGCGACCGCCTGATCCATCAAACGCTTTAGAACGTGATTGCGTGCGATGAGGAGATTTTTCTTAATCTCCAGGCCCAGCCGGCCTCCCACATCTCGCGCAGAAACCCACAAGCCCGCGATGTCGGTCCGGTCGCGGGCGTAGTCGAGCCAGCCGTTGAGGGTAAAGCCCATCGCCGCGCCCGAGATCGACGCGTCGCGGAAGTCGATCCGCCCGTTGTTGCGCACGAACCGTGCGCTCGCCCGGTCGAAGCTGATGCTGCCGTCCGGCTCGCGGGGCGCGGTCCGCGCGCCACGGCGGCCGCCACCCCGATCGCGACGGCCGGATAGAGCGGCATCACGTAATGCGGGAGCTTCGTCGGCACGGCCTCGAACAGGAGCCAGGCCGGGACGATCCAGGCCAGGAGAAAGAGCACCCGGTCGTCGCGCCGCTCCCGCCAGGCGAACGGAACAGCGATCGCGGCGAGGATCGCGCCCGGCCAGAAGGTCGCGAAGAAGGCGACGAGGTAGAAGCCGGGCGGCGCGCCGTGCTTCTGCTGCCCGGTCGTCACCTTGCCGAGCATGTCGTCGCCGACCGCGAGCCGGTAGAACTCGCCGCCGGATCTCCAGGCGATGAGGAGGAACCAGGGCAGCACGGCCGCGAGCACGGTCGCGACCCCGACCGCGGGACGCAGCCCGCCGAGCCAGCGCCCTGATTTCTCCCGCCACGAGAGCACCAGCGCCGCGAGGCCGGTGAACAGGAGGACCATCGGCCCCTTGATCAGGATGCCGGCCGCGACCGCGATCCAGAAGATCGCGACGGTCCTGCCGGGCTGACGCGGGCGGGACCGGCCGAGCCAGACTCGGGCGAGCGCTCCCATGGCGGCGACGCAGCAGGCGAGCAGCACCGCATCCGTCTTGGCGAGGCGCGCCTCGACGGACAGGATGACGGACGCGCCCGTCAGGGCCGCGGCCAGGAACGCCTCCCGCCGGCCCGAGAAGGCCAGCGCCGCCCAATAGGTCAGGAGCGTCGCCGCGAGCGCGCCGAGGAGGGAGGGAAGGCGGTAGAGCGCGATGGCCGTTCGGGCGTCCGGCACGCCCAGCGCCGATCCCGCCTCGACGGCGGCCGCCTGGAGCCAGTGGATCCCGACCGGCTTCTTGTAGCGGGCCTCGTCCTGGAAGCGGATGTCGACGAAGTCGCCCGTCTCCAGCATCTGCTTCGTGGCCTGCGCGAAACGAGGCTCGTCGCGGTCCATCGGCTGGAGCGAGGCGAAGCCCGGCAGCATGCACAGGAGGGAGAGGGTAAGCAGGCAGGCGAGAGCCCGCGCATGGCTCCCCTCGACGAAGCGCAGGAGGCGCTCGGCGGCCGAGCCCGACGGGGCTGCCGGGCGGGACGGGACCCGGCCCGCTGCCGTCAGGTTCATCGATCCACCATGCGGCCGGGCGTGGCGCGGCATCTGCCCGGCGATCGGGCGCCGTGTCGTCCAACCGGCGGGCGAAGTCAAACCGGCGGGACGGCGCTCCGAGCCGTCAGGGATCGAGCCGCATGGCCTTCCGCCAGCGGCCGGCATCGGCCGCGAGAGCCGCGTCTTCCCCCGCGAGGGCCGGGTCAAGGATGGCTCGCGCGACCTCCAGGGACGGATGGACGAGCGTCGTCAGGCCGCCGACATTGACCGCGACCGGAAGCCCCACCTGCCGGGAGAACACGCCGAGCGCCGCCCGCACGTTCGGCCGCTCCAGGTCTTCCGGGCCGTTCAGCGGGATGCCCATCATGCAGCGGCGGGCGAAGACGTTCTCGTCCCCCGGCTTGATGCTGAGAAAGAACATCACGCCGAGCACGTCGGGCCGCAGGAAATCCGGCATGCTCGGGATCCGCCGCCACGCGCAGAACCACCTGCCGCAGATCGAGGGCCAGTCGGGGTAGCGGGAGCAGCCGCCGCCCGTGCAGTGAACGCACAGGACGTCGCGCGGCTTCTGGAGGTCCGGCTCGTCGACGTCGAGAAGAAGGCAGCAGGCCGTGCAGCCGCCGCAGACCCGGCCGGGGACGAGCGGTCCGAGAATCGCAGCCGCGACATCCTGCTCGTCCGCTTCCGTCATGGCCGCGGTGGTCGACACGCATCCGGCCCCTTGCTGGAAGGCGTTCAGCATGCGTCCAAGCCCGGACAACCTCAAGGGGGGCTCACGCCGGGCCGGAACCGAGGACGTCCGCCAGCCGCGGGACGGCCTCCTCAATTCCCGTCGGCGGTGGCCTCGTTCGGGTCCCGCCGTATCCTCGCCTCCTCGAGGTCGAGCTCGTGCTCGATGCGCCGGCGGGCTTCGTCCGTGATCCCGCCATCTGCGAAAAGCCGCCACGCCACCTCGCGCTGAGCCTCGATCAGGGTGAGTTCCAGCTCGTTCGCCCGCCGCGCCTCCTCGGGCGCCGCGGAGAAGCGCTCCGCCCGGCGGCGCCTGCCCTCGTGCCGGTGCCGAAGATCCGAGCGCACCTCGTCGCCCACGCCGAGCCGCACGGCTTCCCCGTCCAGGATGTCGAGGGCGCGGCCTTCGACATCGGCCAGGGCGCGATGCTCGTTCCGCTCGTCCCGCCGGGCCTCCTCGAAGCCGACATCGTCCAGCCCGAGCCGGTGGATGAGGCGGGGAAGCGCCAGACCCTGCACCACGAGCGTCGAGACGATCACGGCGAAGGTCAGGAAGACGATGAGGTCGCGCTGGGGAAAGCCGGCGCCGTTCGCCACGGTGAGCGGGATCGATATGGCGGCGACGAGCGACACCACGCCTCTGATCCCGGTGAAGCCGACGAGGAAAGGCTGGCGCCAGCTCGCCGGCCGGCCGCCGGCCGGAACGGCCCAAGGCATGTAGGCGAAGGCGTAGACCCAGGCGAAGCGGGCCAGCACCGCGGCGCCGCAGACGACGGCCGCATCCGCGAGGAGGTTCGCCGGGCCGTATTGGCCGAGCTCGGACAGGATGGGGCGCGCCTGCAGCCCGGTCAGCAGGAAGACGAAGCCGGTGAGCACGTAGACGACGAGGTTCCAGAAGAACGTGCCCTGGAGGCGGGTCGCGGCCGGGATCAGGCGCGGGCCGGTCCAGCTCGCGTGGAGGCCGGCGATGGCGGCCGCCAGGACGCCGGACCCGCCGAGTCCGTGCGGCAGCCAGAACGCCGCGAACGGCGTGAGCAGCGACAGCGTGATCTCGACGCGGACGTCGTCCGCCCAGCGCCGGAGCTTCAGGGTGAGGACGCCGAGCCCGTACCCCCAGGCGAGCTCTCCGACCAGCACGCCCGCGAAGGTGAGCGCGGCGGACAGGGGCGAGAAGCTGCCGTTCACGACGCTCGTGGTCGAGATGCCGACGAGCACGAGCGCCGTCACGTCGTTGACGAGGCCTTCCCCGTTCAGGATCGTTGCGAGGCGGCGGGGGATGGGCGTGCGGCCGACCACGGCCATGGGCGCGATCACGTCCGGCGGCGAGATCACCGCGCCGAGGAGCAGCGCGGGCGCCCAGGCCATCGCGGCGACCCAGTGAGCAACCCCCGCGACGAGCAGCGTCGTGAACAGCACGGCGCCGACCGCCAGGAAGGTGATGGCGCGAAGGTTCGCCCTGAAATCCGGCCAGCTCGTCGCGACGCCGGCCGAGTAGATCAGCGGCGGCAGGACCAGGAGGAGAACGATGTCGGGCTGGAGCCGGACTTCCGGCAGCCCAGGCACGAAGGACAGCCCCACCCCGGCGACGACCAGCACGATGGAGGACGGCACCTCCCAGCGACGCCCGAGCAGTGGCGCGGCCGCGACGAGGGCGAGGAGCCCGATCCCGATCTGGATGTCGACGATCATGCGGGGCCTGGCGGGGCGTCCTCGGGCCGACCGGAGGACAGCCGTGACGCTAAGCCGTCCACTTGCCGCCGACCAGGCGGGAATGGCCCCGGAACTCGGCGATCACGTCGTCGCCGACCGAGACCTGCACATCGTAGATTCCCGAGCGGCCGGCCAGCGACACCTCGTGCGCGGAGGCGACGAGCAGGTCGCCGCGCCGGCCGGGCCGGATGAAGGTCACGGCGCAATGCTGCGCCACCGCCTTGTCGCCGTGCGAGTTGCAGGCGAAGGCGAAGGCCGAATCGGCCAGCGCGAAGATGAAGCCGCCATGGGCGGTGTGGTGGCCGTTGGTCATGGCGGCCGTGATCTCCATCGTCATGATGGCGTAGCCCGGCCCGATGTCGCGGAGCTGCATGCCGAGGCCGCGGCTCGCGGGATCGTTGGCCCACATGGCCTCCCCGGACAGCCGGGCGGTGTCCTCCGGGTCCGGACCGTCCCCGTCCGGCGGACCGTCCCCGTCCGCCGTCGCGTCCCCGCTCACCGCGCCCGCCCGGTAAAGGCGGGCGGGCGCTTGGCCGCGAAGGCCGCGACGCCCTCCCGGTAATCCGGGGTGGTGCTGGCGTCCCGCTGGAGCTCGGATTCGAGGTCGAGCTGGGCATCGAGCGTGTTCGCGGCCGAGGCCGCGAAAGCCTGCTTGATCAGGCCGAGGGCGTAGGTCGGCTGCGTCGCGAGATGGGCCGCGAGCCGCTCCGCCTCCGGGGCGAGCGCCTCGTCGTCGACCGCGCGCCAGATCAGCCCCCAGCTCTCGGCCTGCTCGGCCGAGACGGGGTCGCCCGTCAGCGCCAGCGCGCGCGCCCGGGCGTCCCCGACGAGCCGGGGCAGGATCCACGTGCCGCCCGAATCCGGCACGAGGCCGATCTTGCAGAAGGCTTGGATGAACTTCGCCTTGCGGGAGGCCAGCACGATGTCGCAGGCGAGCGCGACGTTGGCGCCGGCGCCGGCCGCGACGCCGTTCACGGCGCAGACCACCGGCTTCGGCAGCGCCCGGATGGACCGGACGAGCGGATTGTACAGCTCGTCCAGGAGGTCGCCGACGCCCGAGGGATCGTCGCCGATCGCCTCGAGATCCTGGCCCGCGCAGAAGGCCCGGCCCGCGCCCGTCAGCAGGACCGCCCGGCAGGATTCGTCGGCGGCCGCGTCCGCGAAGGCGCCGGCCAGCGCCCGGTGGAGCTCCGCCGTGAACGCGTTCAGCTTGTCCGGCCGGTTCAGCGTGATCCGCCGCCAGCCTCCCCGCTCCTCGACCAGAACCGGCGATGTCACGTCCTGTCCTCCCGGCGCCGCTCCGGCCTTGCCTCCCGGGCCGCGTCCGGTACTCGTGGCGGCCACCTGGGGAAACGTCAACAAGGGGCGCAGACATGCCGATCGCACTTGAGAGTTACGGCATGGATCGTTGGATCGCCCCGACGGGCGGGCTCGTCGACATCCCGAGCGCGCTGGACGCGCGGGTCGTCGCGACCTGCTCCAGCCAGGGCCTCGACATCGGCGCGATGGTCCGCCACGCCCGGGAGGTCGGCGGCCCCGCCCTGCGGGCGATGACCTTCCACGACCGCGCCGACCGCCTGCGCGCCCTCGCCGGCTACCTGAACGACCGCAAGGATGGGCTCTACGCCCTATCCGTCGACACGGGCGCGACCCGGCGGGACAACGCTTTCGACGTCGATGGCGGGATCGGCACGCTGTTCGCTTACGCGTCCCGCGGCCGCCGCGAGCTGCCGTCGGAGCGCTTCGTGGTCGAAGGCGGGGTCGAGACGCTGTCCCGGGCCGGCGGCTTCGTCGGCACCCACATCCTGACGCCCCTGCACGGGGTCGCGGTGCACATCAACGCCTTCAACTTCCCGTGCTGGGGACCGCTCGAGAAGTTCGCGCCGGCCTTCCTGGCCGGGATGCCGGTGATCACGAAGCCCGCGACCGCGACGGCCTACGTCACGGAGGCGCTCGTGCGGCTGATCGTCGAATCGGGCCTCCTGCCGGCCGGCAGCCTCCAGCTGATCTGCGGATCGACTGGCGACCTCCTGGACCACCTCACCGGGCAGGACGTCGTATCGTTCACGGGCTCGCTCGAGACGTCCGAGCGCCTGCGCAACCACCCGGCCATCGGCCGCAACGCCGTCCGCTTCATCGCCGAGCGGGACAGCCTCAACGCCGCGATCCTCGGACCCGATGCCGTGCCGGGCACGCCGGAATTCGACCTCTTCGTGAAGGAGGTCGTGCGGGAGATGACGGCCAAGGCCGGGCAGAAATGCACGGCCATCCGGCGCGCCTTCGTGCCGCGCGAGATCGAGGCGGCCGCGACGGAGGCGCTCCGGACGGCGCTCGGCAAGATCTCGCCCGGCGATCCCCGGGCGGGCGATCCCCGGATGGGCGCGCTGGTCAGCCTCGGCCAGCGCGAGGCCGTGCGGGACGCGATCCGGGAGATCATGGCCGAGGCAGAGGTGGTGGCGGGAGAGCCGGAGGGGCCGCCGCCGGACGGCCTCGACCCCGCCGGTGCCTGGATGTCGCCCGTTCTCCTCCGCTGCGACAGGCCCGGCGACGCTACCCGCGTGCATCGCGTCGAGGCCTTCGGCCCCGTCGCGACCCTGATGCCGTATGACGGGCTCGACGAGGCCGTGGCGCTCGCGGCGAAGGGCGAGGGCAGCCTCGTCGCCTCGCTCTATTCCTGCGATCCGGCCGCGGTCGCGACTGTGGCGCTCGGCATCGCGCCCTTCCACGGGCGTCTCCTCATCGTCGACCGGGATTGCGCGGCCGAATCGACCGGGCACGGATCGCCGCTGCCCGGCCTGATCCATGGCGGGCCGGGGCGGGCGAGACCGCGGCGGTGCTGGTCGTCAACGGCGACACCTA
>CALMTJ010000457.1:7310-13392 GCA_937872715.1 uncultured Methylobacteriaceae bacterium | reverse complement strand
GGGTGGGGCCGAACAGGCGTCCGCGTTCGGTGACGAGCACCACGGCGACAGTGGCGGCGCCGAGCATGAGGTAGGCGAAGGCGAGGGGCGTGACGCGTCCGTCGAAGGCGTGCCCGGCGAGGCCTCCCAGCACCGCCCCGATCAAGGTCGTGTAAAAGCCGATGAACGAGGATGCCGTGCCGGCAACGTGGCCGAGCGGCTCCATGGCGAGCGCGTTGAAGTTCGGCATGCACAGGCTCGTGGCGAAATGGCTGAGCCCGAGCACGGTCCAGAAGATCGCGAGCGGCGGGCGTCCGCCGAAGCCGAGCGCGAGCCCGCACTGGACGACGGCGAGCCCGCAGAACAGGAGCATGCTCCCGTGCGAGATCCGGTGCATCCCGTAGCGCCGGACGAGGCGCGAGTTCGCGAGCGCCGCGAGCCCCATCATCAGCGCGACGGAGGCGAACACGACCGGGAAAAGTCCGCCGAGCCCGTACACCTCGCCGGCGAAGATCTGCTGGGACGAGCCGACATAGCCCATGATGGCGGCGAATTGCAGCCCGAACGCCGTCGAGTAGCCGAGCGCGGCGCGTGTCCGCACCGTCTCCGCGAAGCCGCCCGCGATCGTCCGGGCCGAGAAGGCGAGGCGCAGCGCCGGGGAGAGCGTCTCCGGCATCCGGACGAGGAACCAGGCCCCGAAGGCGATCCCGATGAGCAGCATGGCGGCGAAGATCGCGCGCCATCCGCCGAGCAGGAGAAGCAGGCTGCCGATCGCGGGCGCGAAGATCGGCACCATGATGAACACCACCGTGGTGAGCGACATCACCCGGGCCATGTCCCGTCCCGTATATCGGTCGCGCACGATGGCGACCGCGAGCACGCGACCGGCGGCGACGCCGCAGCCCTGCACGGACCGGGCGGCCAGGAACGTCGTGAAGTCGGACGCGAAGAGGGCGAGCGCGCAGCCGATTCCGTAGAGCAGGAGGCCGGCGAAGAAGACGGGCTTGCGGCCCGCGGTGTCGGAGAGCGGCCCGTAGACGATCTGCCCCACGCCGAACCCGGCCATGTAGACGAACACGATGAGCTGGAGCTCGTTCGCGTCCCTCACGCCGAAATGGCTCCCGAGCGCCGGGAAGGCCGGAAGGGTGTTGTCAACGCCGAAGGCCGTCAGGCCCATCATGAGGGCGACGAGCGCGACGAACTCGGCGAAGGATGGGCCCGGATGCCTCAGGCGGTCGGTGGGTGCGTGCATGGGGATGCCGCGCCGGCCGCCCGCGGCGGCTCAGCGCTTCTTCTTCTTCTTGCGGTTGGCGTAGCGCAGGTCGCGCGCGGCCTTCTGCTCGGCAGCCAGGAGCGCATCCCGCTCGGCCTTCTCGGCCGCCTCGCGCTCGGTCCGCTCCAGCTCGGCGAGTTCGAAGGCGAGCTTCTCCGCCGCGATCCGCTCTTCCTCCGCCTTGCGGGCGGCTTCGCGCTCCGCCCGGCGTGCCTCGCGGGCCTCGGCGACGGCGCGGCGCTCCTCCTGGCGGGCGACCACCTCCGGGTCGTCGGAAGGCGGGCGCGAGCGGAAGCGCTCGAGCATGGCCTGCCGGGCGGCGACCGCGTTGTCGCGCCTGTCGTTGAAATCCTTGTCTTTGGTGAACGCCATGTCAGTCCATCGTTGTTGCGGGATGACGCGTCGCGAACGGCCCGCCGGCGAGAGCGGTCAGGGGCGCGCCCGACCGCTCCCCGTCACCTTCGCGCACGATCGGACCTGTGGCCGGATCGATGGGGAGCGTGTCGGCACGTGCTGGGCGGGGTTCGCGACCCGGCGGACCGATGATCCGACCGGTATTCGACGACGTCCGAATACGTGCCTTGCCGCACGATTGCAAGACGTCTCGCGCGGTTGTGCCCGTCCTCGGCGGACGGCCGCCTTCACACGCCCCGGGCCGGGCGTGCCGCGATCCGTCGCACGCTCACGCCCCAGACGAGGCCGGTGATCAGCCAGAGATGCCGCCAGCGTTCCGCCTCGTGGAGGAAGGCGCAGGATATGACCGCGATCCAGGCGAGCGTCACCGCCATGAAGATCGGATCCCGGCTCCGGCGCAGGTTGGACGCGCAGATCGCCACCGTGAAGATGAGCAGCAGCGTGAAGGCGAAGCCCGCGAGCCAGCCGTAGTTCAGGAAAGACGAGACCCAGATGTTGTGGATCGGCTCCTCGAAATAGCGCTCCAGCTCCAGGAGGCCGAGGCCCAGCGGGTTGTCCAGGATGAACGGGATCGCGAGGACGTATCGGTTGTAGCGGCCGCCCTCGCCGAGATCGTAATCCTTGGCGACGGTGGACCGATCGGCGAGCTTCTCCGCGAGCCCGTCGACCGTGAGGCTGAGCACGAGCACGGCGAGCGCCAGGACGATGGTGGCGATCGCCGCGTAGCCCCCCGCCCGCCCGAGGTTTCGGCGGTTCAGGTAGGCGAAATAGACCCCCCCCCAGACCAGCCCCGACATGATGGCGGCGCGGGAGAAGGAGAGGAGGAGCCCCATCCCGATGCAGGCGAGAGCCGGGCCGTAGACACGCCGGCGCCCGCCTTCGGACAGCAGGTACATGCAGGAGATCAGGCCGAGCAGCAGGAAGGCTCCGAACATGTTCGGGTCGTCCAGGAAGGCCTTGGCGCGGCCGTCCCAGATCAGGTCATCGATTCCGAACAGGAAGCCCGCGCTGCCGATCAGCGCCGCCGCCACCGTGGCCAGCACGAAGGTCTTGAGGGCGCGCCGGAGATCGTCCCGCGTCCAATGCGCCGCGACGAGGGCCGAGCATAGGCCGATGGAGACCGCGAACGAGATCTTGACGAGGTAATAGGCGACCTCGGGATTGGCGACGAGGGAAAGCGAGGACAGGTAGAGCGACAGGATCCAGGTCAGGATCAGCGACACGAATATGAACACGTTGCGGGTGATCGTCTGCCCGGACAGGAGGGACATGGCGAGCGCGAGGACGAACAGCACGTCGACCGGCGACGGCCGGAAGAGCGTGAAGTTGATGGCGATCACGGCCAGGAGATAGCACGTGTTCGTGACGCGCCGGAGCGGCGCGGCGGCCCGAAGGGCCGGAAGGTCTCGTGCGGCGGGCGGGCCGGCCCGGCCCGTTCCCCTCCCGCCGACCTCCGGAAACGCGATGGCGGTCATCGGGGAAGCCTCTCGCCCGGCCGTTCGGCGCCGGGCCCGGATACCGGATGGGTCACCGCTATCATGGCGTGGTTGATCAAACCTTGGCGGGGTGCCCGGAGGGTGAACGGAACGTCTCCCGACGTGACTGCCGACGCCGCGTCTGCCAGCCCCGTCGCGCCGCGGCTTAGGGACGCGGCCCTCGAACGGGGCCTCGCGACGGACCTCGCTGGCGAGGCCGCGCTCGCCGTCGATCCTGGCGTGTCTGCACGATCGACGCCCCTTGCTTCATGAAGGCGGGCCGAGCGGCGCCCGGCGTCAGCCATCTCTTTGAAGCCATTCCAAAAGATAGCGTTTGCCGCCCTGGAACGGCCGGCGTATCCGGACGGTTCTGGCGCCGGACGGCTCACACGTAAGGTGCCGCTCCCCTGGAGGATTGGATGTTCCGGATCGGCACCGTCGCGGCCGCGGCCCTCCTGATCGGAGCGACGGCCGCGCAATCCAAGGAATACCCGATCGGCAAGTCCAGCATCCAATCGGGCATGGAGGTCGCGGCCGTGTACCTTCAGCCGATCGAGATGGACCCTCCCGGCATGATGCGGGCCGCGGCGGAATCCGACATCCACCTCGAGGCCGACATCAAGGGCACCAAGGACAACCGCAACGGGATCGCGGACGGCGATTGGGTCCCGGCGCTGACCGTGAGGTACGAGCTCACCAAGGTCGAGGGCGGCGCCATGGTGTCCGGCGAGATGATGCAGATGGTCGCCAATGACGGTCCCCATTACGGCGACAACGTGAAGCTCTCCGGCCCCGGCAAGTACCGGCTCAAGCTCACCGTCTCCCCGCCCGGCCCGACCTCGCATTTCGGCCGGCACGTCGACAAGGAGACGGGCGTGGCCGAGTGGTTCAAGCCCTTCGACGTGACGCAGGAATTGACCTTCGCGGGAACGGGCAAGAAGGGCGCCTACTGACGGCGCCCCGCGTGATCGTGCGTCTCGGAGGAGGTCTCGCGCTCGCGGCCGTCCTCCTGCTCGCGCCCGGCGCCGCCGGCGCGCAGGAGATGCCGGTCTTCAGGATCGAGATGAGGGACGGCACCATCGCGCCGAATCTCATCGAGGCGCCCGCGAACACGCCGTTCAAGCTCGAAATCTCCAATACCGGGCAGAGCCCGGTCGAGTTCGAATCGCTCGAGTTGAAGCGGGAGAAGGTCCTGGCGCCCGGCGCCACCTCCTCCATCGTGTTCCGGAGGGTGGAACCCGGGGAATATGAGTTCTTCGACGACTTCCATCCCGAGGCGCGCGCCAAGATTGTCGTCCGCTAGCCTCATCGCGCCCGGCGGCATCCGGGCCGGCGCCGACAGGACGCTGGCGGGCGTAGGCCGTTGGCTGTCGCGTCATCAGGGGACGATACGGCTCGTGCAATGGGCGGTGATCGCCCTCTACCTCGTGCTGGTCGCCGTCCCGGCCTTCCTGGACCTGCCACCCCGCACCGCGCATCTCTGGTCGAACCTCACGCTCTTCGCCCAATTCGCCTTCTGGGGGGTCTGGTGGCCGTTCGTGCTGCTGTCGATGGTGCTCGTCGGGCGCTCCTGGTGCGGGCTCCTCTGCCCCGAAGGCGCGCTGACGGAGGTCGTGAGTCGCTGGAGCCTCGGCCGCCACGTCCCGAAGGCCGTGACGTGGGCGGGCTGGCCCTTCGTCGCCTTCGCCCTCACCACGATCTACGGCCAGATGGTCAGCGTCTACCAGTACCCGGCTCCGGTGCTGCTCGTCCTCGGCGGCTCGACGGTGGCGGCGATCGCGATCGGTCTCGTCTACGGGCGCGAGAAGCGGGTCTGGTGCCGCTATCTCTGCCCCGTGAACGGCGTGTTCGCCGTCCTGGCGAAGCTCGCACCCGTGGCGTTCCAGGTCGACCGCGCCGCCTGGTCCGCCCACCGCCCGGGCGAGATCGGGCCGCCGGCCGTGAACTGCGCGCCCCTCGTACCCATTCGGACCATGCGGAGTGCGAGCCCCTGCCACATGTGCGGGCGATGCGACGGGTTCAGGGGCGCGATCGAGCTCAGGTTGCGGTCGCCGAACCACGAGATCGTCCACGTCTCGGGGACGTCCCCGAACCCGTGGGAGACCGTCCTCATCCTGTTCGGCATGATGGGCATCGCGCTCGGCGCCTTCCATTGGGCGTCGAGCCCCTGGTACGTGTCCGTGAAGCAGGACCTCGCCGAGTGGCTCGTCGGACACGACCTGTCGTGGCCGCTGGAGCGCTCGCTGCCCTGGTGGATCCTGACCAACTACCCGGCGCTGAACGACGTCATGAGCCTTCTCGACGGTTTCGTGCTGCTGGCCTACATCGCCGCGACCGCCCTCGTGTTCGGGACCGCCTTCTCGGCTCTGCTCGCCCTGTCCGTCCGGATCACCGGGCCGTTCGACGGGAGGCGCTTCCACCACCTCGCCCAGACGCTGATCCCGATCGCCGGTTGCGGCGTGTTCCTCGGGCTCTTCGCCATCACGCTGACGCTGCTCAAGGGGGAGGGGGTCCGCGTTCCCTATGTGCCGGAATTCCGGGCCGCGATGCTGGGCGGCGCGTCGCTCTGGTGCGTCTGGCTCGCCTGGCGGGTGACGGGATTGTGGGCCGCCGGCCTGAGACAGGCCGCGGCGACGGGCGCCGTCGCCTGCGCGGCCGCGATCGCCGTCTACGGTTGGGTGCTGCTGTTCTTCGTCTGGTAGCCGCCCGCCTCAGTGGAAGGCGAGGAGCCACCCCACGCTCGCGAGCGGCGCGACCGCGCCGAGGGTGAAGCAGAGGATGCGGCCAGGCATGGATGCGCCGTCCTTCGCGTGAGCCGCACCGGGTGGGGCGGCAGGTTTGTCCAGGCGCGAGAACGGGAACGTGCCCGGATCCGTTCCGTCCCGGGACATTCCGGGCGCGCCAGCTCCGGACGTTTTAGTTTCTTACGTAACAAAGATAG
>CALMTJ010000457.1:877-7300 GCA_937872715.1 uncultured Methylobacteriaceae bacterium | reverse complement strand
GTTCTATCTTTGTTCCGGACGGTTGAGTTTCGTCCGGAACAAAGATAGAACAGGAGAGCTAACACCTGTGTGGCGGTCGCGTCGGGTCTTGCGGCGGGCGCGGCGATCCGGGACACCTTCCCATCGCGTTCAGTGAGGTCCAGCCATGGCCGGCAGCGTCAACAAGGTCATCCTCGTCGGAAATCTCGGCCGCGATCCCGAGGTGCGCCGCCTCGGCTCGGGCGACCCGGTTGTGAATCTGCGCATCGCCACGTCCGAATCCTGGAAGGACAAGAGCACGGGCGAGCGCAAGGAGAAGACCGAATGGCACTCGGTCGTGATCTTCAACGAGAACCTCGGCCGGGTCGCCGAGCAGTACCTGCGCAAGGGCTCGAAGGTTTATATCGAAGGGCAGATCCAGACCCGCAAATGGCAGGACCAGTCCGGACAGGAGAAGTACACGACGGAGATCGTCCTCCAGCGCTTCCGGGGCGAGCTGACCATCCTGGACAGCCGCGGCGGAGGCGGCTCGGACGTGCCCGAGGAGCCCGGCCAGGTGTCGCGCGGCGGCTCCGATTTCGGCCGCTCCGGACCGATGGAGCGCAAGCCCGCCATGGCGGGCGGCGGCGGCGGAGCGCGCGGCGGCTTCTCCAGCGACCTCGACGACGACATCCCGTTCTAGCCGGGCTCCGGCCGCCGACCTTCGGGGTAGGCGGGAGCCGTTCGACATCCGCCCATGCCGGCGGAGGCCGGCACCCACCGGCGTGTCGAGACCCCGGCCTTCGCCGGGGTGAGCGGATGTCGGCAGGGGGGCGGCGGCCGCTGCGTGAACCGGCCGGTTGAGATGGCGCCGGAGCGCCTTTAAGGGCGCGCATGGGACGCGGGCGGCTGCTGATCACCGGAGCGACGGGTTTCGTCGGACATCACGTCGTCCCGGCCATGGCCCGCGCCGGCCTTCCGCTGACGCTCGCCGTTCGGAACGCGGGTTTCGCGCCGCCGGCGGGCGACGTGCGGGTCGTCCGCATCGGTGATCTCGGCCCCGCCACGGATTGGCGGGAGGCGCTGGGCGGCGCGAGCGACGTTCTCCATCTCGCCGCGCATGTCCACGTCGCCCCGGAACGCGCGACGGCGGCGGACGAGGCCCGGTTCGACGCGGTCAACCATCGCGGCACCGAGCGCCTCTTCGCCGCGGCGGCGGACGGGGGCGTGAGGCGCTTCGTCTTCCTGAGCAGCATCACCGTGCTGGGCAGCCGTTCGCCGCCGGGCGCTCCGCTGGACGACGCCGCGCCTCCGGCGCCCGAGACGGTCTATGCGCGTTCCAAATGGGCGGCCGAATCGGCGCTGCGGGCAGCCCACGATCCCGGCCGTCCGGACCTGGTAATCCTCCGGCCGCCCCTCGTCTGCGGCCCGGGCGCCGGCGGCAACCTCGGACGGCTGCTTCGGCTGGCGCGCCTCCCCCTTCCGCTGCCTTTCGGTGCCGTCCACAACCGGCGCACGCTCCTGTCCATCGACAACCTGTGCTCGGCCCTCCACGCCGTTCTCAGGCATCCGGAACCCGCCTCGGGCAGCTACAATCTCGGCGACTCGGCCCCGGTCTCGACCGCCGCCATCGTGGCGGCGCTCCGGGCGGGCCTGGGTCGCAGGCCGTCTCTCCTGCCGGTGCCGCCGGTCTTGATGAACAAGGTCGCCGCGGCGACCGGGCAGGGAGCGTTTGCCCGCCGACTGTTCGGCGACCTCCATGTCTCGTCGGACGCGTTCCGGCGCGATTTCGGCTGGCGGGACGTCGTCGACACGGGCGCGTCGCTCGCCCGGATGGCGGCGGCCGGGGCGAGGGCGCGGTGACGTCCCGCCGCCTCCTCGCTCTCGCGCATGACGGGCTCGCGACGGCGCTCGCCCTCGTCGGGAGCTTCCTCCTGCGCTGGGGGCAGGCCGAGTTCCTCGACCGGCTGGGCCCGATCCTCTTCGCCTGCGCTCTCGCCCTTCCGGTCGCGCTCGCGTCCTACTGGGCCTTCCGCCTCGACCGCTCGCCCTGGAAGTTCGCCTCCGTCCCGGATGTCGGGCGTATCGCGCTCGCGGTCACGGTTCCGGCGCTCTTTCTCGTGCTCGTCGACTTCCTGTCGCGTGGCGCGCTGATCGTGCCCCGGACGGTCCCGGTCATCTACGGCACGCTGCAGCTCTGCCTCCTGGCCGCGCCCCGGCTCGCCTACCGGGCCTACCGGGCGAGGCGGGACGAGCGCCGCGCCTTCCGCGGACGCCACCGACTGCCGGTGCTCATCGCCGGCACGGACGAGGAGGCCCACGCCCTCATCGGAAGGTTCAGGCGCGACGGGATCCGCTCGCTCGAGCCGGTCGGGCTCCTGTCCGGCCGCGCGCGGGAGATCGGCCAGCGCATCGGGCAGGTGCCGGTGGTCGGCGCCTTCTCCGACCTCGACGCGGCCCTCGCGGCGCCCGAGCTGCGCGGCGCCCGCCCGGCCCGCCTCGTCCTCACGGCCGGCGCGATGCGGTCCGGCGCCGTGGATGGCCTCGTCCTCGCGGCCCGCCGGAACGGCCTCGCCGTGCTGCGCACCTCCGACCCGCTGGCCGATCTCCCTGACGCGGCCTCGCCCCCGCCTCTCGCTCCGGTATCGATCGACGACCTCCTCGGCCGGCCGGCCCGGGAGCTCGACCTCGCGCCCGTCCGCACGCTCCTCTCGGGCCGGAGGGTGGCCGTGACCGGGGCCGGCGGCACGATCGGATCGGAGCTCTGCCGCCAGGCGGCCTCGCTCGGCGCGGCCGAACAGCTTCTCCTCGACATCTCGGAGCTGGCGCTGTGGCAGGTCGGAAGCCGCCTCGCCCAGCTCCGCCCCGACCTCGGCCTCACCCGCTGCCTCGTCGACATCCGCGATCCCGAGGAGGTGTCGCGCGCGTTCGGTGCGTTCCGGCCGGAGGTCGTGTTCCATGCGGCGGCGCTGAAGCATGTCGACATCGCGGAAGCGCACCCGGTCGCCGCCGCCCGCACCAACACGCTCGGCACGGCGCATGTGGCGGAATCCTGCCTCGCCTGCGGGGCGTCCTGCGCGGTGTTCATCTCGACGGACAAGGCCGTGGAACCGGTCTCGATCCTGGGCGCGACGAAGCGGGCCGGCGAGCTCGTCTGGGCGGCGAGCGACCTCCGCGCCCGCCGGGAGGGCGCGGGGACGCGGTTCGTGGTTGTGCGCTTCGGCAACGTGCTGGGCTCGTCCGGATCCGTGATCCCGCTCTTTCGGGGACAGATCGAGGCCGGAGGTCCCGTGACCGTCACCCATCCGGACGTCGAGCGCTATTTCATGACGGTCGAGGAGGCGGTGCGCCTCGTCCTCATGGCGTCGAGCCTCGGCGGCGCGGCGCCGGAGGCCGCTCCCGTCCACGTGCTCGACATGGGCGAGCCGATCCGCATCCTGGACCTCGCGCGCCGCATGATCCGCCTCGCCGGGATGGAGCCCGACCGGGAGATCGCGATCACGTTCTCCGGGCTCCGGCCGGGGGAGCGGCTGTCCGAGCGGCTGGAGAGCCGCGACGAGCGGCTCCGGCCGACGGTCGTCCCGGGCGTGCAGGCGACGGACGCGCCGGCCCTCGACGTCGCGCGGCTCGCCCGTCAGCTCGACGGTCTCCGTCGCGCGGCGGAGGCGAGGGACCCCGCCGCGACACGGTCGAGCCTGGCCAGGACGGACCGCCACTCCCGGAGGTTAGTTGCAGCCCTAGGTGAGCGCCTGGGCCATGGACCTTAGCACCTCGGACGTGCCGGCGAGGCCCGCGATTTCCTCGGCCGTAACGCGGGCCGCCCCGTCGAGCTGCTCGTCCGTATGCTCGGAGGTGATGAAGAAGCGCAGCCGGGCCATCCGCTCCGGCACGGCCGGATGCAGGATCGGCATGACGTTGAATCCCCGGTCGGACAACCGGTTGGACAGCATGGCGGCCTTCAGCGACTCGCCGAGGATCACGGGCGTTATGGCGAGCCCGGCGCTGGTGCCCGTATCGAGCCCGTGCCGCCGCGCGGCCTGGAGGAAGCGCTGCCCGTTCCGGTGGAGACGCTCGACGCGCTCCGGTTCGCGCAGCATGATCTTCAGCGCGGCGAGCGCGGCCGCCGCGACAGGCGGGGACAGCCCGACGCTGAACACGAAGGCGCCGACGGCCGTCTTCACGTAATCCACGAGGGCGGACGAGCCGGCGACGTAGCCGCCGGCGCCCGACAGCGTCTTCGACAGCGTGCCCATCCAGATGTCGACCTCGGTCGGGTCGATCCCGGCCTGCTCGGCCAGCCCGCGTCCCGTCCGTCCCACGACGCCGAGCCCGTGCGCGTCGTCGACCATCAGCCAGGCGCCGAAGCGCTTCTTCATGTCGACCAGCGTCCCGAGATCCGGGAAGTCGCCGTCCATGCTGTAGAGCCCTTCGACGACGATCAGCACCCGGCCGTACTGGCGACGCGCGCCGAGGAGCAGCCTCTCCAGCGCGGCGAGGTCGTTATGCGGGAAGGAGCGCCGCTGCGCGCCCGAAAGCTGGGCGCCGACCACCACGCTGTTGTGGATCAACTCGTCATGGATGATGAGGTCCTTCGGACCCATGATCTGGCCGATGACGCCTACATTGGTGGCGTGCCCGCTCACCATGACGACGCAATCCTCGGTGCCGTACACCTCGGCCAGGAGCCGTTCGAGCTCGCGATGAACGGGGCGCTCGCCCGCGACGAGACGGCTCGCCGAGGTCGAGGTGCCGTAGCGGTCGATCGCCGCCTTGGCGGCCTCGCCGACCTCCGGATGCGTGTTGAGGCCGAGGTAATCGTAGGACGAAAAATTCGACAGGACGCGGTTGCCGATCAGCGTGTCCGCCCCCGCGCGGCGCTCGTGCACGCGGAAGAACGGGTTCTCCATCCCGAGCATGTCGGCGAAGGAGCGCTGCATCTGCACCTCCTTGTAGCCGGGCAGGGTGGTGAAATCCGTCGCGGAGGCCGGCACCGCGACCGCCGGCGGGGCGGTCCGCGTGGCCGGGGCGCTCGCCTTGCGGCGGTTCACGCGCGCGAGGAGCGCCTCGCGGTCCTGCTCGGAAAGGCGCGACCCTCCGCTCTTCATTGGAGAAGGCCCTTCAGCTCGCGGCCCTTCTTCTGGACGGCCTCCAGCACGGGGGTCACGGCGTCCATGTCGACGGCCTCGCTCCCGTGCCGCTCGTGCAGCGCCTGGGTCACCCGCGTCTCGTCGTCAGGCGTCGCGGCGTGCACGGTCGTGATCACGTGCTCGGCGAGGCCGGTGACCGTGAGAGTGGCGACGGAGCCGCTCGGCGGCGCGCCGAGCTGGAAGCGCTCCTGGAGCGCGGTCGCGAGCTCGATCGCCATCAGCGAATCGAGGCCGACCTCGCCCAGTCTCTTACCGACGCTGATGTCCTGCTTGGGGACGCGGAGCACGGTCGCGATCTCCTCGACGATGACGTCGATCACCTGCTTGCGGACGCCCTCCGGGTCGCCCGACGCGGCCAGCGCCCGCAGGTCGATCGTCTCGCGCTCGCTCGTCTCGATGGTGCCGCCCTCGCGCACCAGGGCCGCGAATGTCGGCGAGGACAGGGCAGGCAGCCGCTTCGCGGCCGACCAGTCGAGCGAGCCGACAGCCAGCACGGCGTCGTCCGGCTCCGTGCCCGGTCGGGACAGCGCCTGGACCATGAGGTCCAGCGCCTCGCGGGCCGGCATCGCCTTGACGCCGACGCGCTTGGCCAAGGCTTCCGCCAGCCCCTTCTGGCGGGCGAGCACGCCCACGTCGGAGATGGCGCCCCAGGCGAGCGCAAGCGCCGGCAGTCCCTGGCGGCGCCGCGCCTTCGCGAGCCCTTCGAGGTAGCCGTTCGCCGCCACGTAGGCGGCTTGGCCCGGATTGCCGACGAAGGTGGTGATGGACGAGAACAGCACGAAATAGTCGAGCGAATCCCCCCGGGTGAGGCGGTCCAGATGGCGCGCACCCGTCACCTTCGGCACGAGGACGTTCGCGAACTGCTCGGCGGTGACGTTCGCCACCATGGCGTCGTCCAGCACCATCGCGGCATGCATGATACCGGAGATTGGCGGCATGGTCGCCCGCACGTCGTCGAGGAGGGCCGCGACGGCACGCTCGTCCGTCACGTCGCAGGCGACCGCCTTGACCGCCACCCCGCGCTCGGCGAGGTCGGCCACGACCGCCTTCGCCTCCGGGCTCGCCGCGCCCGCCCGGCCCGTCAGCACGAGATGGCGGACGCCGCGATCGGCCAGCCACCGGGCAGCCTCGAGGCCGAACCCGCCGAACCCGCCCGTGACGAGATGGGTCCTGGTCGGGTCGAAGGTGAAGTCGGCGGCCGTCTCGACCGCGTTCGGCACCGCCGCCGGGCGGATCACGATCTTCCCGATATGACCGGATTGCTGCATCAGCCGGAACGCGTCCACGACCTCGCTCGCGGGATACACCCTGAAGGGCA
>CALMTJ010000457.1:0-867 GCA_937872715.1 uncultured Methylobacteriaceae bacterium | reverse complement strand
GCAGGGGCTGCATCACGCCCGCGTCGACGCGGGCGGCGATCTCGGCGAACACGCTCGCGGCCCGGTCGGAATCCGACAGGAGCTGGTCCACGTCCACGCCGAAATAGCTGAGGTTGCGGCGGAAGGGCCGCAGACCGACGCGCGTGTTGGCGACGTAATCGCGCTTCCCGAGCTCGATGAAGCGGCCGAACGGCTTCAAGGTCGAGAGGCCGCGCTCCATCGCCTCGCCGGCAAGGCTGTTCAGGACGACGTCGACGCCGTCCGGGCAGAACTTGCGGATGTCGTCCGCGAAGGAGGCCGAGCGCGAGTTGAGGACGTGATCGACCCCGAGCGCGGCGAGCAGCTCGCGCTTCTCGCGCGAGCCGGCGGTCGCGACGACGCGGGCGCCCCGGTGCTGCGCGACCTGGATCGCCGCGAGCCCGACGCCGCCCGCCGCCCCGTGGATCAGGACGAGCTCGTCCGCCTTGAGATTCGCCAGCGTGACGAGCCCGTAATAGGCGGTCAGGAACGCGACCGGGATGGTGGCGGCGGCCTCCATCTCGACGCCGTCCGGCACGCGGGAGACCACGTTCTCCGGCACGACCGTGGAGCTCGCGAAGGCGGAGGGCGCGAAGGCCAGCACCCGGTCGCCGACCGCGACCCGCGTGACGTCGGGTCCGACGGCCGAGACGGTGCCTGCGCATTCGAGACCGAGCGTCGGGCCGGCGAACCCGTCCTCCAGGATGTCCTCGGGGAGAAGAGACATCGCCCACATCACGTCGCGGAAGTTCAGGCCGCTCGCCTCGACGGCGATCTCGACCTCGTTGCCGACCGGGCTGCGGCGCGGGACGCCCGCCCAGCGCAGGCCGGCGAGCATCCGCCGGTCGA
>CALMTJ010000456.1:5247-5749 GCA_937872715.1 uncultured Methylobacteriaceae bacterium | reverse complement strand
GGCCGAGCTCGCGGACGCGCTCCGGCCGGCCGGACTGGGCCGGGTGACGGAGGTCGGCGCCCACGCCGAGCGTTTCCGGGCGCCCTGAACCGCCGCGCGGGAGCTTTTCGGGCGACTTCGGCCGGCGCTTCGGCTAGGAGCCCCTCCCTGACCCTCCTGCCCCGCAGCCCGCCATGTCCGACAACACCGCTACGCTCCCCTCGCCCCGTGCGGGCGTGCTCGACATCTCGGCCTACGTGCCGGGCCGCGACCACGTGGACGGGGTCGCCAAGGTCTACAAGCTCTCCTCCAACGAGACGCCGCTCGGGGCGTCGCCAAAGGCGATCGCCGCCTTCCGGGACGCGGCCGCCACGCTGGAGCTGTACCCGGACGGGGGCGCGACCGCGCTCCGCGAGGCGATCGGCGAGCGCTACGGCATCGGCCCCGCCCGCAACCTGTGCGGGACCGGGGCGGACGCGCTCCAGTCGCTCCGCCCCAACGCCGAAATAGGCCCGGGCGCCGC
>CALMTJ010000456.1:0-5237 GCA_937872715.1 uncultured Methylobacteriaceae bacterium | reverse complement strand
GGGGTGTTCAGCCAGCATGGCTTCCTCGTCTACAGGATCAACATCCTGGGCGCGGGCGGGGTGCCCGTGATCGCGGAGGAGACGGACCTCACCGCCTCCGTCGACGCGATCCTGGCGGAGGTGACGGCCAAGACGAAGATCGTCTTCCTGGCCAACCCCAACAACCCGACCGGCACCTACCTGCCCTTCGACGAGGTGAAGCGGCTGCATGCCGGGCTGCCGTCCGGCGTGCTCCTCGTGCTGGACGCCGCCTATGCCGAATACGTCCGCCGCAACGATTACGCCTCCGGCCTCGAGCTCGCCCTGACGGCCCCGAACGTCGTGATGTGCCGGACCTTCTCCAAGATCCACGGGCTCGCGGCGCTCAGGATCGGCTGGCTCGTCGGTCCCGCCCACGTGATCGATGCGCTGAACCGGATCCGCGGCCCGTTCAACGTGAACGCGCCCGCCATCGCGGCCGGTGCCGCGGCCATCCGGGACGAGGCCCATGTCGCGGCGGCGCTCGCCCACAACGACGAGTGGCTGCCGCGCCTCACGGCCGCCTTCGAGGGGCTCGGCCTGACCGTCACCCCGAGCGTCGGCAACTTCCTTCTCGTCCACTTCCCCGACATTCCGGGGCGGACGGCCCGGGAAGCGGACGAGTTCCTCGGCCGCCGCGGATTGGTCCTGCGCGCCGTCGCGGCCTACGGGCTGCCGAACGCGCTCCGCATGACGATCGGCTCGTCGGAGGCGAACGAGCTCGTCATCGCGGCGCTCGGCGAGTTCATGGCGGCCGGGCGTGGCTGACGCGGAACCCCGCACGGAGATCGTCGGCCGCCTCGTCCTGATCGGCCTCGGGCTGATCGGGTCCTCCATCGCCCGCGCAGTCAAGGCCGGCGGGCTCGCCCGGATCGTGGTCGCGGCCGATCGCGACCCGGCGGTGGTGCGGCGGGTGGAGGAGCTCGGGCTCGCGGACCGCGCGACGACCGACATCCATTCCGCCTGCGAGGGGGCGGATCTCGTCATCCTGTGCGTTCCGGTCGGCGGCTACGCGGACACCGCCCGGCTGATCGCGCCCGCGCTGCGGCCGGGCGCGATCGTGTCCGATGTGGGGTCGGTCAAGGGATCGGTGATCGCGCAGCTCGGGCCGCACCTCCCCGCGGGCGTGCATCTCGTGCCGGCCCATCCCGTCTCCGGGACGGAGCATTCCGGCCCGGATGCCGGGTTCGCCACCCTGTTCCGGGACCGCTGGTGCATCCTGACGCCGCCGGACGGCACCGATCCGGAGGCCGTGGCGGAGGTCACGGCCCTCTGGACCGGGATGGGCGCCAATGTCGAGACGATGTCGGCGGAGCACCACGACCTCGTTCTCGCCATAACGAGCCACGTGCCTCACCTCATCGCCTACAACATCGTCGGCACGGCGGCCGACCTTGAGACCGTCACGCAGGGCGAGGTCATCAAGTTCTCGGCCGGCGGCTTCCGCGACTTCACCCGCATCGCCGCCTCCGACCCGACCATGTGGCGCGACGTGTTCCTGCACAACAAGGCCGCCGTGCTCGAGATGCTGGGTCGGCTGAACGAGGACATCGCGATCCTGTCGCGCGCTATCCGCTGGGGGGACGGCCACACGCTGTTCGACCTCTTCACCCGCACGCGCGACATCCGGCGGGGCATCATCTCGCAGGGGCAGGAGACGGCGGAGCCCGATTTCGGCCGCCTCCGCGGCGCGCCCGACCTCAATAGAGCGCCGGGATCCTGACGCCTGGCACCGCGAGCGGCCCGACGAGGACCCGTCCCCCGTCGAACCGGATCGGCGGCAGCGGCCGCAGGCCTTTCGCGGCGAGGTCGCCGGACGGCGGCGAAGCGGAGGCGGCTCCGAGGAGAGCGCCCAGGAGCCGGGTTCCCAGCATTCCCTGGTCGCCGATGAACCGGCCGAGGACCCCCTCGATGCCGGCCGCGGACGCGTCGACCTGGCCGACGGGCCGGTGCGATTCGTCGATCCCGGCCCGGCCCTTCGCCTCCAAACGCCGGGCGCCCTTCGTCACCGCGAGGCGGGACACCTGCACGTCGCCGCCCGCGATCCGCCAGCGTTCGAGCTCGGCCGCGAGGGGCCGCGCCGGCAGGTCGTAGATTCGCGACACCCGGGCCACGAGGTCGAGATCGGCCGGCTCCGTCCCGCCGATCAGGGCGTCCAGCCCCGGGACGGCCGTCCCGACGGCGCCGAGCGCGACGTCGACGCTCGCCGCGTCGGCAGGATCGGGCCGCACGTGCAGCTCGAAACGCCGCCCCGGCACCGCGAACGTGCCGAGGTCGGGCGTGGAGACACGCACGGTCGCGCCGTCCGCCACGAGCGCTGCGCGCCGGGCACGCGCCGTCGTGACGATGCTCGCCTGGAGCCCGGTCCAGGCGGCGTCCACCGCCGTCGGCCCGGCCCGGACGGCGAGCGGGCCGGAGGCCTCGGCGATGATATGGGCCGGGTTGTAGACTTGGGCGACGACGAGGAGCCCGCCGAGCGTCGCCGCGACGTCCGGCCTCTCCATGGTCAGCGTGGCGCAGCCGATCTCGATACGGAACGGGTAGCCGCCGACGCGGCGGTCGAGGCAGGTCCAGCGGCGGCCGGCCGCCGCCTCCGCGCCGATCCACTCGTCGAGCCCGGACGCCACCTGCCCCCGAATATAGAACCAGCCGGCCGACCACAGGATCGCCAGCAGGAGAAGCGCCGCGAACGGCCCGTAGAGCCCGAGGCGTCCTCTCCGGCGGCGGGAGCTTGGGGCGGCGGCGGTCAAGGTCGCTCCTGTTGAACGGCGGGAATCGAGCTGTTAGCGCCTCGGATCGCGCGCAGCGGGACGGGATCACGGGCCGGATGGCAGCGGAAAGCGGCGATCTCTGGGTGTTCGGCTACGGCTCGCTGATGTGGCGGCCGGGCTTCCGCTTCCGCGAGCGCCACCTCGCCTCCCTGCACGGCTTCCACCGCTCGCTCTGCGTCTTCTCCCACGTGCACCGGGGCACGCCCGACAATCCGGGCCTCGTCCTCGGCCTCGCCCGGGGCGGTCGGTGCCGGGGCGTCGCCTTCGCCGTGGAGGCCGGCGACGCGGACGCGACCCTCGCCTATCTCCGCGAACGCGAGCAGGTCACGTCCGTCTACATCGAGCGCCGGGTCGCCCTGCGGCTCGACGACGGGCGGAACGTGCGGGCCGTGACCTACGTGGCCGACCGCGACCACCCCCAATATGCCGGCCGCCTGCCGACGGAGGACCTCCTGCGGCTCGTCCGGCAGGGCATCGGCATCTCGGGCGCCAACCCCGATTACGTCCGGGCGACCCACGAACAGCTGATCGCGATCGGCGTCTCCGATCCCATCCTGGCCGGTCTCGCGACCCGGCTGGTGGAAGGCGGCGCCGCTCAGATTCCCTCCGGGCCGTCGTAGCGGCGCGGGTCCCGCGCTTCCGCGACCAGCCTCGACGTGGCGATTTCGATCCGCTCCTGGAGGAGCGCCAGGAAGGCGGCCCGGTCCAGCCCGGGCAGGATCGGCGGCAGGAACTCGACGATGATCGTGCCCCGCGTCAGCACGAAGCGGCGGCGCGGCCAGAACAGGCCGGAATTCAGCGCCACCGGCACGCAGGCGACACCGAGCGAGCGGTACAGATGAGCGACGCCCGACTTGTAGGCCGGCTCGGCACCGGGGGAACGCCGCGTCCCTTCGGGATAGATCAGGATCTGGCGCCCGGCCCGGACGGCATCGGCCGCGCGCCGGTTCATGTCGGCGACCGCCCCCGCACCCTTCTTGCGATCGACCGGGATCATGCCGGCCTTCAGCGCGAAGGCGCCGAAGAGCGGGATCAGGGTCAGCTCGCGCTTCAGGATGAAGGTCGGGTCGGGGAGGCGCGGCAGGAGCACGTGGATGTCGGCGAAGGATTGGTGCTTGGAGGCGACGAGCGCGCCGCCTCTCGGCAGGTTCTCGAGGCCGCGATACTCGACGACCGTCCCGACCGTGACGCGCAGCAGCCACAGGCTGACCCGCGCCCAGGCCTGCGCGACCCGCAGGATGGCCCGGGGCGGCATCAGGAGCGTCGGGACGATCGCGACGAGCCAGAGGATCGTGTTCACGTAGAACAGGAGGTTGAACAGGCCGGATCGGAGAGCGGGCATCGGACCTTCGGGACGGGCGGCGAGCGCTCTTACCTCACGGGCTCGCGGCCTGGCGATGCCCTGGTCATGCGCCCGTTCCCGGCCGGCAAGGCCGGCCCGGACGGCGGCGAGACGAGGGTCCTCACCCGCGTCGCGACGTATTTGACGTACTCGCTCCCGAGCAGCCGGGCGGAGGACAGGCCCGCCCGCATCCCGCCTTCCTGCGGAGCCGCGACCACGGCGTAGGGCACCTTGCGGATGTCCGGCAGCGCGTGGTCGAGCTCCGCCATCGTGCGGGGCATGTGGTAGTTGGACGTGACGACGATGAGGGAGGCGAAGCCGTTCTCGCCGACCCAGCGCCGCGTCTCCGCCGCGTTGCCGATCGTGTTGCGGGCCCGGTAATCGAGGTCGACGCAGCATTCCACGAGCCGCCGCTGGCCCTCGTTCAGCTTAGCGATCTCCTCCCGGCCGATCCTCTCGTTCACGCCCGTGATGAGGAGGCGGGTGCCGTAGCCCTTCGCGAGGAGCTCGATCGCGTCCCCGATGCGCTGGGCTCCGCCGGTCAGCGCCACGATGGCGTCCGCCGTCGCGCCGGGCTCCCGCTCCGCCCGGTCGAGGGTGGACACGAAGCGGAGGAAGCCGGCACCCGCCGCCGCACCCGATATCAGGATGACGGCGCACGCGATGGTCAGCACGCGGCGGGACGGCGCCGGCCGCGCGGGCTCGACGCCTGCCCCACCCACAGCGCCTGCCTCCCGATCGCCCATCCCGCCACGCTGCCCGCGAATCTCGTCATCATAGAGACGCCTCACGAGCTTCGGATGTCGCGCAGGTAGCGCGTCACGGGCGCCCGCGACGCGAGCCCGACGAGAGCCGCGACCGCGAACGCGACCGGCAAGACGAGGAGGCACGCCCCGAGGCCCGGCGCGACGAAGCCGACGAGGAGGTCCGCCGGGCCGCCCTCGCCCGAGCCCGCGAGCCCCGCCGCGACCGTGAACATCTTCACGCTCGAGCCCGGCTCGAACGACATGCTGGCGGCGCGTTCCTTGCGATCCCCCGGCTCCGCGTCGCCGTAGTCGTTGGGGTTGTAGAAGGGCCAGCTCGCCAGCGCCAGGATCTCCCCACTG
>CALMTJ010000455.1:1286-1558 GCA_937872715.1 uncultured Methylobacteriaceae bacterium | reverse complement strand
GGACCGCCCGGGATCGGAATCATGTCGGTCAGCCGGAAGGACAGGAGCACCGCCTTCTTCAGCCATTGGTGGACGTGCCACTCGCCGTCGATCTTCTCCGCCACCCGGACGCGGCCGGCATCGAGCTCCTCGATCGCGGTCTCGACCGCGTCCCGCACGGCGCCGCGCGTGGCCGAATTGATGGCGGCCCGGTCCTCCCAGGCGGCGTCGAGAGTGGGGGCGAGGTCGTTCATCCGGATCGTCGTGACGTGCGGGGAGACGCCCGCTTAGAG
>CALMTJ010000455.1:0-1276 GCA_937872715.1 uncultured Methylobacteriaceae bacterium | reverse complement strand
CGGCGGCGGCCACCTCAGCATGAGGGAGGAGTTTCAAACGGGCTCTTAGCAACCCCGCCCTGCCCTGTCACATCCGGAAATCCTGGCCGAGGTAGAGCCGCCGCACGTCCGGGTCGGCGACGATCTCGGCCGGGCTGCCTTCGGTGAGCACCTCGCCGGAATGGATGATGTAGGCGCGGTCGGTCAGCGCCAGCGTCTCGCGGACGTTGTGGTCGGTGATCAGGACGCCGATGCCGCGGCCGGTCAGGTGACGGACAAGCGCCTGGATGTCGCCCACCGCGATCGGGTCGATGCCGGCGAAGGGTTCGTCCAGCAGCATGAAGGAGGGCGATCCCGCGAGCGCCCGGGCGATCTCGCACCGTCGCCGCTCGCCGCCCGAGAGCGCGATGGAGGGCGTCTTGCGGAGGCGCGCGATGTCGAACTCCTCCAGGAGTTCCTCCAGCCTGTCTTCCCGGTCCCGCTTGTTCGGGACGGCGACCTCGAGGACGCTGCGGATGTTGTCCTCGACGTTCAGACCCCGGAAGATTGAGGCCTCCTGCGGCAGGTAGCCGATCCCGAGCCGGGCGCGCCGGTACATCGGCAGGCGGGTGACGTCGTCGCCCTCGAGCGTGATGATGCCGCGATCGGCCGCCACGAGGCCGGTGATCATGTAGAAGATGGTGGTCTTGCCGGCGCCGTTCGGGCCGAGCAGACCGACCGCCTCGCCGCGGCGGACGTAGATGGAGGCATCCGCCACGACCCTGCGGCCGCCATAGCTCTTCTCCAGCCCGTAGGCGGCCAGCACGCCCGCATGCGGGGAGATGTCCGGCTCGTCCTCGCCGAAGGCCGCCGCGTCGTCCGTCTCGGGCGCGGCCACGGCAGGCTCGTCGGCGAGGCCCGTCTCGTCCGGATCTTCGGGCTCCGCCCCGGAGGCCGGCGCGGGCGCCCGGCGGTGGGGGAGGAATCTCACGGTCAAGGTCCGGCCCGGTCTCCCCGCAGATAGGCCAGCCTCGCCGCGCCCGCAACGTCCGGCGGCGACGGCGTCGTCAGCGAGGTTTCTGCGGAGCGTCCTTGCCCTGGCTGCCCGGCACGATGAGGGCGCGGACGCGCCCGCCCTCCACGTTGGCGATGCCGGTGTTGAGGTCGTAGGCGACGCGCTCGCCCCGGGTGACGTTCGGCCCGTCGGAGAGCGCCGCGTTGCCGATCAGGAACACCTTGTTCCGGACCCGGTCGAACTCGGCATTGTCGCCCGTCGCGACCTGCGCCTTCAGCCGCTCCCTGTCCTTGCGGCGATACA
>CALMTJ010000454.1 GCA_937872715.1 uncultured Methylobacteriaceae bacterium | reverse complement strand
GCTCGGCGCCGGGTCAAGGGAGCGGCGGAGCCCGGCAGGCGAGGACCCTCCCGTGGCAGGCGGAGTTTCGAGTCCGGAACGCAGGCGGGGCGTGGCCGAGATGGCGCTGGAGCGGCGTATCCTGTACGGCGAACATGTCGCGTCCCGCGCACGCCCGTGACCCAGGTGCGCTCTATCGGAGTTCGGCCATGGCAGGTCAGGACAAGGTCCGCGTCGATCTCCAGGTCTCGGCGGAGATCGACGCCATGATCGGACAGATCGCGGGCGATGCCGGTACCAACAGGAGCGACGTCATCCGCCAGGCACTCGCCCTAATGAAAGTCGCGCACGAGGCGAAAGCCCGCGGGAAGCATGTCGGCTTCACGTCGGACCCCGACCGTCTCGAAACGGAGATCGTCGGCCTGCTCTGAACAGCGCCGACCATGCCGCAGCAGCTCAGGATCGACGACGCGCTGGATCGGGCGTCCATCACCATCGGCTCGCCCGAGACGCCCGAGGAGCGCCAGCACCGCCTCGACCGGGATCGGGAAAAGCAGCGATACGAACTCTTCAAATCCTACGTCGTGTTCATCGGGCTGTTCTCGACGCTGACGGCGGTCGCGGCCGTCTGCCTGTACGCCGCCGTGTTCGACCAGGCGGCGTCGCCGGACACGAAGAGGTGGGCGCAGACGGTATTGTCCGCGATCCTCGCTGGCGCGATCTCGTTCGTCGTCGGCCAGTCGACGGCCAAGGTCAGATGACGCCGGAGCGTCCGACCGGGGACGCGGCGGCATAGGAATTTCGGGCGGGCTGCCGTAAGAGGGCCGCCATCCATCCCCCGTCGAGATCTTCGCCACCTCATGACCGCCATCATCGACATCCTCGCGCGCGAGATCCTCGACAGCCGCGGCAACCCGACCGTCGAGGTGGACGTGATCCTGGAGGACGGCTCCATGGGCCGGGCGGCCGTGCCGTCCGGAGCCTCGACCGGTGCGCACGAGGCGGTGGAGCTGCGGGACGGCGACAAGGCCCGCTACGGCGGCAAGGGCGTCCGCAAGGCCGTGGATGCCGTGAACGGCGAGATCCTCGAGGCGCTGGGAGGAGTCCAGGCCGAGGACCAGGTCGCGGTGGACGAGGCGCTGATCGCGCTCGACGGCACGCCCAACAAGTCGCGTCTCGGCGCGAACGCGATCCTCGGCGTGTCGCTCGCGACCGCCAAGGCGGCCGCCGAGGCGTCCGGCCTGCCGCTCTACCGTTATGTCGGCGGCACGGCCGCCCGGGTCCTGCCCGTGCCGATGATGAACATCCTGAACGGGGGCGTCCACGCGGACAACCCGATCGACTTCCAGGAATTCATGATCATGCCGGTCGGCGCCCCGAGCCTGGCCGAGGCGGTCCGCATGGGCGCGGAGGTGTTCCAGACGCTGAAGGCCGCGCTGAAGGCGGCCGGCCACAACACCAACGTGGGCGACGAGGGCGGCTTCGCCCCGAACCTCCCGTCGGCGGAGGCGGCGCTCGACTTCGTTATGGCCTCCATCGACAAGGCCGGCTTCCGGCCGGGAGAGGACATCCTCCTGGCGCTCGATTGCGCCGCGACCGAGTTCTACCGGGACGGCGCCTACCGCTACGAGGGCGAGGGCGTGACCCGGTCCCCGAACGAACAGGCGGAATACCTGGCGAAGCTCGTCGGCGCCTACCCGATCGCCTCGGTCGAGGACGGCATGTCGGAGGACGATTTCGACGGCTGGTTCGCCGTGACGAAGCTCCTCGGGGGGAGGTGCCAGCTCGTCGGCGACGACCTGTTCGTCACCAACGTCGAACGGCTCGCCGAAGGCATGAAGCTCGGGCTCGCCAATTCGATCCTGGTCAAGGTGAACCAGATCGGCTCGCTCACCGAGACCCTGGCGGCCGTCGAGATGGCGCAGCGGGCGGGCTACACGGCCGTGATGTCGCATCGCTCGGGCGAGACGGAGGATGCCACCATCGCCGACCTCGCGGTCGCGACAAATTGCGGGCAGATCAAGACCGGTTCGCTCGCCCGCTCGGACCGGCTCGCGAAGTACAACCAGCTGATCCGCATCGAGGAGGAGCTCGGCTCCGCGGCGCGCTACGCGGGACGGGGCGCGCTGAAGCGCTAGCGGGACGGCTCGGCGGCCGGAACGCTCCGGTGCCGGGCTCTGCCGCACCCCAGCTCGCCGTCGCGGCGATGCTTCTCGCGATGGTGATTTACGGCGCGAATTTCGGCGTCAGCCGGCTCGGGACGCTGGCCGGCATGACGCCCGCCGACCTCGTCTTCCTGCGTTTCGCGGTCGCGGGGCCGCTGATGCTGCCGCTCTTCCTCCTGCGCGGAGGGTTTCGGACCTGTGCCGGCCTCGGCTGGCGGAAGGGCATCGTCCTCGGCGTCGCGGGCGGCGCCCCGATGGCGCTCCTGATGAATACGGGCCTGTCCTACGC
>CALMTJ010000453.1 GCA_937872715.1 uncultured Methylobacteriaceae bacterium | reverse complement strand
GATGAACCCCGATCCCGATTTCGAAGCGCCGGCTCCCGAGCCGGCGCCCCCCTCCCGCTCCCGCCGCCTCCTCGGCACCATGCGGGACCTGTTCCGGCTCCGGCTCGACAAGAGCGGCGGGCGGTTGCTGATCGTCATGGCGGCCTTCGTCGCGCTGTTCGGCACCATCGGCGGGCGGCTCGCGACCCTGGCCGTCTGGCCGGCGGAGCCGGAAGGGATCCGGCGCTTCGCCTCCACCTCCGTCGCGGCGGCCCGGCCCGACATCCTGGACCGCAACGGCGCGGTGCTGGCGACGGATGTGCGGTCCGTCTCCGTCTTCGCCGAGCCCCGCAACATCATCGACAAGGACGAGGCGGTCGAGCTCCTGACCGCCGTCCTGCCGGACCTCGACGCCCGCGACCTCCGGGCCAAGTTCAACAAGAAGCGCGGCTTCGTCTGGGTGAAGCGCGAGATCACGCCCCGGCAGCAGGCAGAGGTGCACCATCTCGGCATCCCGGGTGTCGGCTTCGTGCCTGAGGCCAAGCGCGTCTACCCGAACGGGAACGCGGCCGCCCACGTCCTCGGCTTCGCCTCCATCGACAATGTCGGCATCGCCGGTATGGAGAAATACATCGACGGGCAGGGCCTGCAGGACCTCGCCGGCGCCGGCCTCGCCCGGGCGGCGACCGACCTCAAGCCCGTCCAGCTCTCCGTCGACCTCAGGGTCCAGCACGCGATGCGGGACGAGCTCGTGAAGGGCATGGAGCATTTCCGCGCCAAGGCCGCGGCCTCCATGCTGATCGACGTCACGACGGGCGAGGTCGTGTCCCTCGTCTCCCTGCCGGATTTCGACCCGAACGAACCGACGGACGCGCTGGAAAAGGACCGCATCAACCGGATGATCGTCGGCGTCTACGAGATGGGCTCGACCTTCAAGGCGCTGACCACCGCGATGGCGCTCGATTCGGGCAAGATCTCGATCAATTCGAGCTTCGACGCGCGCTCGAACCTGCAATACGGCCGCTTCACCATCCACGATTACCACGCGACCCATCGCGTGCTGACCGTGCCGGAGATCTTCATCCACTCGTCGAATATCGGCACGGCCCGCATGGCGCTCGCCATCGGGGTCGACGGCCACAAGGCCTTCCTGAGGAAGATGGGCCAGCTCGACCGGATGACGACGGAGATGCCGGAAAGCGCCATGCCGATCGTGCCGGCGCGCTGGGGCGAGCTGAACACCATCACCATCGCCTTCGGCCACGGCGTCGCCGTGGCGCCGATGCAGGCGGCCGCGGCCGTCGGCGCGCTCGTCAATGGCGGCCTCCTCATCCGGCCGACCTTCCTCAAGCGCACGGAGGAGGAGGCCAAGGCCTCCGCCGTGCGGGTGATCAAGCCCGAGACGAGCGAGGCGATGCGCTTCATCATGCGGCTGAACGCGACGGTCGGCTCCGCCTCCAAGGCCGCCGTTCCGGGCTATTTCGTCGGCGGCAAGACGGGCACGGCCGAGAAGGTGGTCCACGGCCGCTATTCGAAGGATAAGCTGTTCACGACCTTCATGGCGACCCTGCCGTCCGACAAGCCGAAATACCTCTTCGTCACCGTGATGGACGAGCCGCAGCCCGCGCCGGAGACCCACGGCTACGCGACCGCCGCCTGGAACGCAGGCGAGACCACCGGCAAGATGCTGGAGCGCATCGCCCCCATGCTGTCGATCACGCCCCGCTTCGAGCCCCCGCAGAACCCGTTCCCGCTGATGGCGAAGCTGAACGCCTGGGGGTCGAAGCGGTGATGCTGACGGAACCCCGGTCGTCGCGGGCCTCCCCTCCCCCTCGCGGGGAGGGGTCGGGGG
>CALMTJ010000452.1 GCA_937872715.1 uncultured Methylobacteriaceae bacterium | reverse complement strand
CCTGCCTCGATTCTCCCCGTCGCCCGTGCCGATCCCGACAGCCAGCGTCTCGCCTGGCGCCATCCCGCCCGTCCCGAAGCCCCTGCCCGGCATGCCCGGTGAGGAGCCGCTGCGCGGGATCCTGCTCGTCACCTTCGCGATGGTGTCGTTCTCCGTCTCGGACGCGGCCGCGAAGCACCTCTCGGCGAGCCTGCCGGCGGTCGAGATCGCCTGGCTCCGCTGGGTCGGCTTCCTCGGCATCATGTCGCCCTTCATCATCGGCAGCCGGGGCGCGGTGCTTCGTTCGCGCGCCCCGTGGCTTCAGGTGGCGCGGTGCTTCGGCCTCGTCGGCTCGGCCGTGTTCTTCATCCTCGGGCTGCGTTACCTGCCGCTCGCGACGGCGGCCGCGATCGCCTTCGCGGCGCCGCTGATCGTGACCGCGCTCTCCATCCCGCTCCTCGGCGAGCGCGTCGGGCCGCGGCGCTGCTTTCGGCATGATCCTCACGCGGAAGATCAGCCTGATCGACCCGCCCAAGGTGACGATGAGCTATTCGGCGCTGGGCGGGCTCGCCATCCTCAGCACGCTCGTACCTTTCGACTGGAGGATGCCGGCGAGCTCGCAGGTCGGGCTCGCGCTGCTCATGGCCACCGCCTCCACGGCCGCGCAGTTCCTGGTCGTCCTCGCCTACCGGTATGCCAGCGCGTCTCTGCTGGCGCCGATCTCCTACAGCCAGCTCGTCTGGTCCGGCCTGCTCGGCCTCGCCGTCTTCGGCAACGTGCCGGACGCCTGGACGCTCGTCGGCGCGGCGGTCATCATCGGCAGCGGCGTCTACACCGCCCACCGCGAGCGCGTGACCTCCCGCGGCAGGGCGGCCGGGAGCTGAGCGAGCTTCATCGAGGCGGCGAGAACCGCCACAGCTCCGTCCGGGTCGAGATGCCGGCCCTCGGGTTGAACCAGCGGTTGTCCATGATGTGCGAGCCCGTCACGTAGATCCTGCCATCCGGCCCCTCCGCCATCGAATCGGGCCAGCGCAGACGCGCGTCCTGGACGACGGGCACGAGCGTCCCATCCGCGCCCCGCAGCCGCACCGAATTGTCCTCGACGGAGGTGAGGAAGAACTGCCCGCGGGAGCTGATCCAGAGCCCGTCCGCCAGCACCGTGTCGCCGGCCTTCGCCACCTTCGCCTCGAGATCGGCCGGGGACAGGCTCGCGTCACGGAGGAACGCGGTCGGGACCGAGTAGAGAACGCGGCTCGAGATCGACTGCCAGTACAGGGTGGCGCCGTCCGGGCTGAGAGCCAGCCCGTCCGCGTTGAAGACCGGCTGGACGCCGTCAGGACGCCGGAGGTCCCGGCCATCCGTGCGGACGACAACGCCCTTCTGCGCCGTCGTGCTCGAGACGCCGTCCAGCATACGCCGGATCTCGCCGGACTTGAGGTTGATCGTCAGCAGCGCCCCGCGGCCTGAATCGGTGAGATAGCCCCATTCCCCGTCCGGGCTGAAGCGGATGTCGTTCAGGTAGGTGCCTTCCGGGGCGACCTGCTCGCTGAACGGATAGGTCCTCAC
Source organism: uncultured Methylobacteriaceae bacterium (assembly GCA_937872715.1). GTDB lineage: Bacteria > Pseudomonadota > Alphaproteobacteria > Rhizobiales > Beijerinckiaceae > Enterovirga. The sequence continues at coordinate 418 of CALMTJ010000452.1, read as the reverse complement.
GACCTTGTTCGTCCCGAGGTCGATCTGAACGAGCTTCGGCCCGCCCTTGACGATCTTCTCCAGCGCCGGAGCCGCCGGATCGAGGACCCAGAGCGAGCCGCCATTCGCCACGACGCTCTGGACGCAGACCCAATGGTCTTCCGGCGTGACCTCGTCCTTCTTCGCGTTGCGCCAGCCGTTCCAACCCTCGTCGGGATAGGGCACGAGCTTGCCGGCCTTGACCTCCGCGACCGAGACCGGGCTGTCCTCCGTCCAGCGTGGGAAGTTGACGAAGACGCGTCCGTCCCGCGCCACGGCGACCCCCGTGACCTGATGCTCGAAGGTCGCGACCTTCTCCAGCCGCGGCCCCGACGGGGTCTGGGCCGCGGGCGGTGCGGGCGCCGCCGGGGGCCACGGGGGGGGGGGGGGGGGGGGGGGG
>CALMTJ010000451.1 GCA_937872715.1 uncultured Methylobacteriaceae bacterium | reverse complement strand
CGAGTCGATCTCCGTGCGCGACTCCCAGAGCGGCTTGCCGGTCTCGCGCGCGATGGTGTCGGCGAACGGCTCGGCGCGCGAACGCACGACGTTGGCGAAGCGGCGCAGCGTTTCGATGCGATAGGCGATCGGGCGCGAGGCCCAGCCCGCCCAGCCGGCGGCACCCGCCCCCCAGCCATCCGCGCCGGCCCAGACTAACCAGCAGGGCCAGGCGAGCCAGACCGGCCCCCTGCTCGTCCCGGTCAAGGCGGAGCCGACCCAGGCCGAATGGACGAAGGTGTGCGGCAAGGACCAGGCCAACAACGCCGAGATCTGCTACACGACGCGGGACTTCGTCTCGGACCAGGGCCAGCCCGTGCTCGCGACGGCCGTCTACGAGGTGAAGGGGCCCCAGCCGCAGAAGATCGTCCGCTTCCTCCTGCCGCTCGGCCTCCTGATCAAGCCCGGCATCCGCTTCGCCGTGGACCAGACCTCGGCTCTGGCCGGCGCCTACACGATGTGCTTCCCGAACGGCTGCTTCGCGGAGACGCTCGGCGTGAAGGACGACGTCGTCGGGGCGATGAGGAAGGGCACGTCCGTCAACATCAGCGTGCAGAACCAGGTCGGTCGCGAGGTGACGTTCCAGGTGCCGCTGGCGGGATTCGGCAAGGCCTATGACGGCGCTCCGATCGATCCGAAGGTGCTCGAGGACCAGCAGAAGCGCCTGCAGGACGAGCTGGAGAAGAGGAGCGACGACCTCCGCAAGCGGCTCGAGCAGTCGAACGCGGCGGGCGGGACGCCGCCCGCGGCCGGAACTCCTAGCCCCGCGCCGAAGCCGTAGGCCGGCGCAGGCGCGCCCGCCATCGCGGGCGGCCGGTCAGTTCGCCCCGCTCGCCCTCATGCGGTAGCCGCCATCGGCCGCCGCATCCAGCACATCGGTGATCTGAGGGTGGCGGAGCGGCCTGCCGGACGTGTCCGGGAGGAGGTTCTGGTCGGAGGCGTAGGCGATGTACGCGCTCTCGTCGTTCTCCGCGAAGAGGTGGTAGAACGGCTGGTCCTTCACCGGCCTGATCTCCTCCGGGATCGCGAGCCACCATTCCTCCGTGTTGTTGAACACGGGGTCCACGTCGAAGATCACGCCCCGGAAGGGGAAGATGCGGTGGCGCACCACCTGCCCGATGCCGAAACGGGCGCAGCGGTCGGTCTGCGGATGTGTCATCGGATCGGTATAGGCCGGGGCCGCGGCGGGCGAAAGCCGGACCGTCAACCGCCATCCTTCGCCGCCACGAGGTCGGCGAGGTCGGCAATGACCCGCGCCTGCTTCCAGGTCGCGTCGTCCTGCATCTTGCCGTCGATCATGGCCGCGCCCGTCCCGTCCGGCATCGCTTCCAGGATGCGGCGCGCGAACGCGACCTCCGCCGGATCGGGCGAGAACACCCGTTTCGCGATCGCGATCTGGGTCGGGTGGAGCGACCACGCCCCGACGCAGCCCATCAGGAACGCGTTGCGGAACTGCGCCTCGCAGGCCGCCGGGTCGGAGAAGTCGCCGAACGGGCCGTAGAAGGGCTTGATGCCGTTCGCGAGGCACGCATCCACCATGCGGGCGACGGTGTAGTGCCAGAGGTCCTGCTGCGCGGCGGCCCGCGGCGCGTCCCCGTCCGGGTCTGAGAGGACCTTGTAGTCGGGATGGCCGCCGCCGACCCGCGTCGTCTTCATCCCGCGCGAGGCGGCGAGATCGGCCGGGCCGAGGCTCATCCCGTGCATGCGGGGCGACGCGCTGGCGATATCGTCGACGTTCTTCACGCCCTCGGCCGTCTCCAGGATCGCGTGGACGAGGATCGGCCGGGAGAGGCCGGCCTTCGCCTCGAGCTGGGCCAGGAGCTGGTCGACGTAATGGATGTCCCAGAGCCCCTCGACCTTCGGCACCATGACGACGTCGAGCTTCTCGCCGACGGCGCCGACGATCTCGACGAGGTCGTCGAGCGCCCAGGGCGAGTCGAGGGCGTTCATCCGGATCCACAAACCGGTCGAGCCGTAATCGGCGGCCCGCGCCATGGCGATGAAGCCCTGCCGGGCCTCGACCTTCCTGTCGCCCGGGATCGCGTCCTCCAGGTTGCCCAGCACCACGTCGACCTCACGGGCGATCGACGGCGCCTTGGCCCGCATCTTCTCGAGATGGGGCGGGACGAAATGGATCATGCGCTCCAGGCGGACCGGCAATTCGCGGAGCGGGGAGGGGGCGCCGAGGGCGAGCGGCTTAAAGAAACGGCGTGGCAGCTTCATCGGACCCTCGACGCGGCCTCCGGCGGGCGCGCGGGAGCCTTGTTCGGCGAAGCTCGGCGGCAGTCAACGCCCCGCCCGCCGGTTGCGGGGCGGGCGGCCCCTTGCCAGAAGCGCCGGGCACCGGACCGACGCTCCATGTCCCTCGCCGCCGGCCTCTTCGACCTCCTGTTCCCGTTCTTCGGCATCATCGCGCTCGGCTTCGGCATCGCCAGGACGTCGCGGTTGCCCGAGAGCGGCCTCGCCTGGATGCAGGTCTTCATCATCTACCTGGCCCTGCCATGCCTGTTCTTCCGCCTGCTGGCCGACAAGCCCATCGGCCAGCTCGCGAACTGGCCCTTCATCGCCGGGACGACGCTGTCGACGGCGGCCGCCTTCGCGCTCGCCTTCGCGGCCGGCTCCGCGTCCCGTCTGCGCGTGTCCGAGACGGTGCTGGGCGCGGTCGCGGGCTCCTACTCGAACGTGGGCTATATGGGGCCGCCGCTCGTCGTCTCGCTCCTCGGCCAGGCGGCGAGCGCGCCCGTCGCCCTGATCTTCGTCTTCGACACGATCTTCCTGTTCACGGCCACGCCCGCTCTGATGGCGCTCGCGGGGCTCGACCGCCGCGGGGCAGGGCGGTCGGCGGCGGATATCGGCCGCAAGATCCTGACCCATCCCTTCATGCTGGCGACGATCGTCGGGATCTCGGCCGCCTCCTTTCACTGGCAGCCGCCGGTCGCGGTCGACACCGTGATCACCTGGCTGTCCCGGGCGGCCGCGCCCTGCGCCCTCTTCATCCTGGGCGTCACGGTCGGGCTCCGGCCGGCCGGGACCGTCGAGCCCACCGTCGCGGCCCTGGTCGCCATCAAGCTCGTCCTCCATCCGCTGATCGTCTGGGTCGCGCTGTCGGCGATCGGCGGGCTGGATCCCGTCTGGATCGAGGCGGCGGTGGTGATGGCGGCGCTGCCGCCGGCGCTCAACATCTTCGTCCTGGCGCGGCAATACGGGACCGGGATCGAACGGGCCTCCGCCTGCATCCTGGTGGGCACGCTCGCGTCGGTCGCGACGCTCAGCGCGCTCATCGTCCTCTTCCAGACGGGAGCCGTGCCGGTCAGCCTGTTCGGCCGCTAGGCGCGGTCAGCCCGCGCCGCATCACCGCTCGCCGGATCGGCCCCACCCGGGCGAGCGCGCCGAGGCCGAACCCGCGGGCGAGGTCGATCGGCAGGGCGCGGGAGAGCAGCGCGCGGTTGAGGCCGTCCACGGCGGCCGTCCGGACCCGGACGTCGCGCGACCGTGCCGCGT
>CALMTJ010000450.1 GCA_937872715.1 uncultured Methylobacteriaceae bacterium | reverse complement strand
CCATGGTCGCCTTGTCGGTCTCGATCTCGGCCAGGACGTCGCCCGACTTGACCGCGTCGCCCTCCTTCTTCAGCCATTTGGCGAGGTTGCCCTTCTCCATGGTGGGGGACAGGGCCGGCATGAGGATGTTGGTGGGCATGGATCAGGCCTCCGAGGGCGGCGTGTCGAAGGGAAACAGATCGTCGAGGGGAAAGGGGGCGGCCGCGAACGGCGCGACCGCGACCGTCTCGCCGCGCTGGACGGTCGAGAGCAGCAGCCATTGGCGGCCGGCAAGCTCGAACGCCTCGAGCTCGCCTGCGACGGGGTCGAGAAGCCAGTAATGGCCGCTCCCGGCCGTCCCGTAGATGCGCCTCTTCGGTCCCCGGTCGAGACGCGCCGTCGAGGGCGACAGGATCTCGCAAACCCAGTCCGGCGGGACCGTGATGAAGGCCGTCTCGGGTTCCGCTGAGAACCGGTCGGCTGTCCAGCCCGCGATGTCCGGGACGACGACGTCGCGGCCGAGATGCAGCTCCGGCTCGACGATGAAAATCCAGCCTCCCGGACCCCGCCGCCCCCGCTCGAACGTGTCCAGCAGCTCGGCTGCAAGCCGCCCAGCAGCGCGGCCATGCCGCGGTCTCGGCCGCGGATGCGTCTCCAGCACGCCGTCGATGATCTCCGCGACCAGGTGATCCGGCACGGCTTCGAGGTCGGCATAGGTCGCGTGCGCGATGACGGGCTCGGCCATGATCAGCCGCGCCTGCCTGGGGAGATCGTCGCGGTCGCGGCCACGCCGCCGCCTCAGCCGGCGCCGAACGCGCGGGCGATCGCGCGGTCGAGGAGATAGCGGAGCTTCTGCAGCGGGTTGCGGCAAGCCATCTCGAACCCGTGCGGATCGGCCAGGTAGGCGTGCCCCACCTCCTCGTGGTGCACGCGGTCCCCGACGATGATCTGGGCGAGCTTGTTCGCGGCGAGATCCGTCGCGGGCTGCCGTCCCTTCAGGAAGCGCTGCACGTCCCGCTCGGCCGCCATCACCTCGAGCCGCCGCTCGTCGAGGCTCTGCCCGGCGATGAACTGGTCGATCGGACGGGTGAGACGGGCCTTCAGGTCCATCGCGGCGGCTCCGGCCCTACCGGTAGCAGACGGCCTTCGCGGCCGCGATCACCTCGGCAACGTTCGGGAGAGCGAGCTTCTCGAGATTGGCCGCGTAGGGCATCGGCACGTCCTTGCCGGTGACCCGCGCCACGGGAGCGTCGAGGTAGTCGAACGCCTCCTCCATGATCTTCATGCCGATCTCGGCCGTGACGCCGGATTGCGGGAAGCCTTCCTCGACGGCGACGCAGCGGTTGGTCTTCTTCACGGATTCGACCACGGTCGCCATGTCCATGGGCCGGATCGTGCGGAGGTCGACCACCTCGGCCTCGATCCCCTCCTTGGCGAGCTCCTCCGCGGCCTTCAGCGCGTAGGTCATGCCGATGCCGAAGGACACGATCGTGACGTCCCTGCCGGAGCGGTGGATGCGCGCCTTGCCGATCGGCACGAGGTAGTCGTCGAGCTTCGGCACGGGCATCGACTGGCCATAGAGGATCTCGTTCTCCAGGAAGATGATCGGGTTCGGGTCGCGGATCGCCGATTTGAGGAGGCCCTTCGCGTCCGCCGCGCTGTAGGGCATCACGACCTTGAGGCCCGGCACGTTCGAGTACCAGGCCGCGTAATCGTGGCTGTGCTGCGCGCCGACGCGCGCGGCGGCGCCGTTCGGGCCGCGGAACACGAT
>CALMTJ010000449.1:9239-10036 GCA_937872715.1 uncultured Methylobacteriaceae bacterium | reverse complement strand
GCTCGGGACCACCTTCCCCACCTCCAGGGGGAAGGCAGGGCCGAGCCGGTCGGCGATCCTTCCAGCGAAGGCCCAGAAGCGCCGCCGCGCGACCTTGTGCGACCGCAGGCGCCGGAGCTAAAGGCAGCCGAGGGTTCGCCCGAGACCGGTCTCAGGCGCGGGAACGGATGTCGGAATGGCAGGCTCCACGCTGGACAAGACGATCAGGCAGGATCTCGGCGTGATGGAGACGGTCGAGAGCGACAACATCGTCCGCTGGGACGGCGAGCGCCTCTACGTGGAGCAGGACGTCTACCATAACGGGCAGCTCGTTCACCGGAAGTATCGCCGCAACGTGACCGAGCCGGTGGCGCGCGCCATCTCCCAGCTCCTGTCGCGCTCGACGCACTGACCGGGATCAGCGGCTCCCGGCCGTCGGAACCGGCGGGCCGTCGAAGCCGCCCGTCTCCAGGTTGGCGAGTCCCTCTTCCAGCCGGTCGACGATGAGCTGAAGCGCGCGCGGGAGCGGCGCCTGCAGCGTGTCGTGGTAGACGGCGGCCAGCTCCTGCCCGAACCTGCCGAGCAGCAGGGTGTCGGCGCGGCGGCCGCTCCCCTCGAATCCGTATGCCCGGTCCTGTCTCATGGGAGGGGAACGGCCCGGGCCGTACATGGTTTCAGCTTGGCCGTAAGAACCGGACGGTCGCGGGGGGCCGCGCCCTCACTCGGCAGGCGCCGGCCGAGGCTCCCCGCCGCGCCCCGGTTCGCGCGCCCGCTCCCGGTGCTCCGCCCGATCCTCCCCGCGCCAGCGCGCCAGCCAT
>CALMTJ010000449.1:4030-9229 GCA_937872715.1 uncultured Methylobacteriaceae bacterium | reverse complement strand
TCCGAGACGTGGTCGAGGTAGATGTAGACGACGGGCGTCGTGAAGAGCGTCAGCGCCTGGCTCACCACGAGGCCGCCCACCATGGAATAGCCGAGCGGCTGGCGGAGCTCCGCCCCGGCGCCGAGCCCGAGCGCGAGCGGCACGCCGCCCAGCACGGCCGCGAGCGTCGTCATCATGATCGGCCGGAAGCGGAGCAGCGCCGCCTTGCGGGCCGCGTCCTCCGCCGACAGCCCGTCCTCGCGCTCCGCCTGTATGGCGAAGTCGACCAGCATGATGCCGTTCTTCTTGACGATGCCGATGAGCAGGATGACGCCGATCAGCGCGATCAGGCCGAAATCGAATCCGGCCGCCCACAGGACGGCGAGCGCTCCGAGCCCGGCCGACGGCAGCGTCGACAGGATGGTGAGCGGGTGGATCAGGCTCTCGTAGAGGATGCCCAGGATGATGTAGACCGCGACCAGGGCCGCGAGGATGAGCAGCGGCACCGTCGCCAGGGATTTCTGGAATTCCTGGGCGTTGCCCTGGAAGGCGCCGACGACCGTCCGGGGGAGCCGCAGCTCGGCCTCGGCGCGCTGCACCGCCTGCGTGGCGTCGCCGAGCGACACGTCCGGCGCCAGATTGAAGGAGACCGTGACGGACGGGAACTGCCCCTGATGCGTCACAGAGATCGGCGCGACCCCGCGCGTCGTCCAGCGAGCGAAGGCCGCGAGCGGGACCTGCTGACCCGTCAGCGGCGACTTCACGTAGAGCTGCTGCAGCGTTTCCGTCTCGCCCTGAAGCTCCGGCAGTATCTCCAGGATGACCCGGAACGTGTCGACCTGCGTGAAATACTGCGCCACCTGCCGCTGGCCGAAGGCGCTGTAGAGCACGTCGTCGACGAGCTGCGGCGTGATCCCGTACCGGGCGGCCTGGTCCCGATCGACGGTGAGCTGGAGCACGCCTCCGCCGTTCTGCTGGTCGGACGCGACGTCGCGCAGCTGCGGCAGGCTCTTCATCCTGTCCACGACCTGCGGCGCCCACTCGGTCAGTACGGCGCTGTCCGGGGCCTGCAGCGTGTACTGGAACTGCGTGCGGGTCCGCCTCCCGCCGACATTGATGTCCTGCGCGGCCTGCAGGAACATGCGGATGCCCTGCACCTTCTCGAGCTCGGGCCGCAGCCGGTTGATCACCTGGTAGACGGTGGCGTCGCGTTCCGGCTTCAGCGTGATGAAGATCCGGCCCTGGTTCAGCGAATCCGTGCCGCCGACCTGTGCCGAGTAGCTGGCGATCGTGGGCTCCCGGTCCAGCACGTCCAGCATGGCCTTCTGGCGCTTGACCATCTCGCCGTAGGAGACGTCCTGGGCGGCCTCCGAGATGCCGACGATCAGACCCGTATCCTGCTGCGGAAAGAAGCCCTTGGGCATGTTGACGAACAGGATCGCGGTGGCCGCGACCGTGCCGAGAAAGACCGCGAGCGTGATCCGCCGGAAGCGGAGCGCGAGGTCGAGCGCCCGTTCGTAGCCTCGGTCGATCGCCGCGAAGCCGTTCTCGAAGGCCCGGTAGACGCGGCCGTGTTGCTGGTCGCTCTCCGGCTTGAGGAGCCGGGCCGCCATCATGGGCGTGAGGGTCAGAGCGACGGCGGCCGAGACCCCGATCATCATGGAGACCGTGAAGGCGAATTCGCGGAACAGCCGTCCGATGATGCCGCCCATGAAGAAGAGCGGGATGAACACGGCGACGAGCGAGATGGAGATCGACACGATGGTGAAGCCGATCTCGGCCGAGCCCTTCTCGGCGGCCTCCCGCGGCTCCTCGCCGGCTTCCACCCGACGGACGATGTTTTCCAGCATGACGATCGCGTCGTCGACCACGAAGGTGACGGCGATGATGAGCGCCATCAAGGACAGGTTGTTGAGGCTGAACCCGGCCCCGTACATGAGCGCCATCGTTCCCGAGATGGCGATCGGCACGGTGACGGCCGGGATCAGCGTCGCCGGCACGCTCCGGAGGAAGACGAAGATCACGGTCACGACGAGCGCGACCGTCAGGACGAGCGTGATCTCGACCTCGTGGAGGGAGGCCCGGATGGTCTGCGTGCGGTCGGACACCGTTTCCAGCCTGATGGCCGGGGAGATCGCGGCCTGGAGCCTCGGCAGCTCGGCCTGGACCCTGTCGACGACGTCGATGACGTTGGCGTCCGGCTGTTTGAAGACCACGAGGTAGACGCCCCGGCGTCCCGAGACCCAGGCGGTCTTCTTCGCGTCCTCCGGCCCGGCCACCGCCTGGCCGATGTCGCTGACCCGGATCGGCGCCCCGTTCGCGTAGGCGACGATCACGTCGTTCCATTGCGAGGCGGCCGTGAGCTGGTCGTTGGCGAAGACGGTGAAGGACCGCCGGTCGCCATCGATCGTCCCTTTCGGGGAATTCACAGTCGAGGCCGCGAGCCGGGTCCGCACCTCGTCCAGCCCGATATTCTTGGCGACGAGCTTCGCCGGATCGATCTGCACCCGGATGGCGGGTTTCTGCTCGCCGCCGATGAAGACCTGGCCGACGCCCGAAATCTGGCTGATCTGGCGGCCGACCCGGCTGTCGACCTCGCCGTCCACCTCGATGATCGGCAGCGTGTCGGAGGTCGCCCCGATAATCAGGATGGGCGGGTCCGCCGGGTTGACCTTGCGGTAGGATGGCGGGTTCGGCAGGTCGCGCGGAAGCTGCCCGCCGGCCGCGTTGATGGCCGCCTGGATGTCCTGCGCGCCGGCGTCGATGTTCCGCTCGAGCTCGAACTGGACGATGATCGTCGACGTGCCGAGCGAGGATGTCGAGGTCATGAGCGACACGCCCGGGATCTGGACGAATTGCTGCTCCAGCGGCTGCGCGACGGAGGATGCCATCGTCTCCGGGCTCGCCCCGGGATAGTTCACCGTCACCTGGACGGTCGGGAAGTCGATCTTGGGCAGGGCCGCGACGGGGAGGCGTGGAAAGGCCGCGAGCCCGACCACCAGGAGCGCGACCATCAGGAGGCTCGTGGCGATCGGATACCGGATGAACGGTGCCGAGATGTTGCCGCCCATCATCGGCCCGTCCTCCCGCCTGAGCCGCCCGATCCTGATCCGCCGGACCCGGAGCCGCCGGAAAACCGGCCGCCGGCCGCCTGGCCGTTCTGCGAGCTGGCCTCCGATGCTCCGGTGACCGAGCCGCCGCCCTGCCGGGCGGCCTCCGGCCCCTGCCCCGTATCCACGGCCACGCCCTCCGTCAGCCGGGACTGCCCGGCCGTGACGACGCGCTCGCCCGGCCGCAGGCCGTCCAGGATCTGCGCCATCCCCTCGCTGAACGGACCCACCTTCACGGTGCGCTTCTCGGCTTTCCCGGCCTCGCCCACCACGTAGACGAACAGCTCGTTCTGCCCGCGCTGCACGGCGTTGTCCGGCACGGTGACAACGCCGCGAAGGGTCCGGAGGAGGAGCCGGGTGACGACGGAGAGCCCCGGCCAGAGCCGGTCCTCGCCGTTGGCGAAGGTCGCCTTCAGCCGCACGGTGCCGCTCGCGGAATCGACCTCGTTGTTCACGAGGGCGAGCTGGCCCGTGTCCAGCATCTCCTTGCGGTCGGTGCCGGTCCCGTAGGCCGCGACCTCGACCTTGCCGTCCTTCAGGGCCGCGGCGATGCTCCGCAGCTCTCCCTCCGGCGCCGTGAACACGACGGAGATGGGCTGGAGCTGCGCGATCTCGACGATCCCGGTCTGGTCGGAGGACCGGACGATATTCCCCTTGTCGACGAGCCGCAGGCCGGTACGGCCCTCGATCGGCGACCGGATGGTGGTGTATCCGAGCTGCGTCTGGGCGGCCTCGATCGAGGCCCGGTCGCTCGCCAGCTGGCCCTCGATCGTCCGGACGTTGGCGGTCTGCTGATCCAACGTCTGCTGCGGCGCGAAGCCCCGGGAGGCGAGCTGCTGGGTCCGTTCGAGGTCGAGCCTGGCGCTCAAGAGCCTCGCCTCGTTCTGCGTCCGGGACGCCGCCGCCTGGTCGAGCGAGGCCTGGTAGGGCCGGGGATCGATCTGGGCCAGGAGGTCGCCCGGCTTGACCGTCTGGCCCTCTGTGAACGCAACCGTATCGATCTGGCCGTCCACGCGCGACCGGACCACGACGTTGTTGAAGGCCTGCACGGTGCCGAGCCCGAACAGGTAGATCGGCAGGTCGGTCGCTTTCGCCTCCACCGCCTCCACGGGCACGCGGGGCGGACCGCCGCTCTGCGCCGAGGCGTTGGCGGGCGGCTTCGAATACGCCCGGTACAGGTAGAAGCCGCCGGCAGCCAGCAGCAGGCAGCAGGCCGACGCGATCCACGGCCATCGCCGGCGCGCGGCGGGCGGTGCAGCGGCCTTCGGCTCCGTGTCGGACCTCCGCCGGTCCGGCTCTCCGCTGGACGCCTCGGCCTCCGCGCCCTCCGGTTCGGTCGTTCCCGTGCGGGCTTCGCCGGATCGCGACGGGTTCCTGTCCGGCTTCACGGGGCCGGCCGGCCGTCGACCGCGGGCACCCGGGCGGCGTTCCGGTCCGGGTGCCTTCCGGGCGTGGGCGTCGCGGGACGGGACCTCTTCCACCCAGGCCGGCGCGGCAAGCTCTCGCTGCGAAGCGGACTTGGCCTCCTCCGATTCGGGGGTGCTGGTCACCTCGTCCGCCATCCGTCTGGTCCCAGGCCCGAGACCTTGTAGCGCGGACTGGCGGCGAGGTTCACCCCGCCGCCATCACGTGTCCGGCACCGATCCTTACTGGCAGACGTAGCGGTTCCCGTCCCGGGCGAGGTAGGTGCCGGAGGCCGGGTCGAACGAGCGGTATCGGCTCGCGCAATATTGCACCCAGGACGGGTCGTGCCCGTACACGTTGCCGACCGGAACCGGGCCGCCCGCGACCGGGTAACCGTAACCGCCACCATAGCCGTAGCCCGGCGAGGATCCCGCGATGGCTCCGTTCACCAAGCCGCTTCAGGCGGGGGTGAACGACCTCCAGGGGGCCGTGATGTGGCTGATGCAGACCGCGTGCGCGAAGCCCGACAACGCCGGCGCCGGCGCCACCGACTTCATGCACCTCTTCGGCCTCGTGGCGCTCGGCTACATGTCGGAGCGCATGGCGGCGGTGGCCCACGAGAAGATCGACGCCGGCGCGAACGGCGGCGCGGCGTTCCTCGACAACAAGCTGGCGACAGTGCGCTTCTTCTTGGACCGCATCATGC
>CALMTJ010000449.1:0-4020 GCA_937872715.1 uncultured Methylobacteriaceae bacterium | reverse complement strand
ATCACGCCCGCCGCGACGGCGCCGCCGCCGTAGCCCCGGCGACGGTAGCCGTAGCCGCGCCGGTAATATTGGGAATACGCCTCACCGGGATAGGCCTGCGTCTGGACCGCCGCGGCCACCCCGTCGACCGGGCGCTCGGCGGCGGAAGCCGGGGCGAAGGCGAGGCCGGACAGCGCCGCGCCCAAGGCGGCCCCCGTCATCAGCTTGCGAAAACCGTGTGTCATCGATCGTCCTCTCGAGCGTCGGCCGGCACAGCTCCGCCCGCCAGCCTCCGGCGACGGGACGATAATGGTCCGGGCGTCCCGGATGTTCCGCGCCCCTCCGTCGCAGGATCAGTCCGGCCGTCGGTAGAGATCGCGGGAGCGGGGCGGCCGGCGCCCGGGGCCTCCGCCTCGCGTCAGCAGCGCCGCGACGCCTCCCCGGCCGACATGCGCCAGCTTGGCCGCCCGGGAGGTCGACACCCGCCGGTCCCAGGCGCGAGGGCCGAGGCGGACCACCTCCTGCCCGATCTCCCGGTAGACGCCGTGGGCCGTCGCGATCGCCCAGGCGGACCGGACCGGAAGGCACCGGATGCCGATCCGGGCCGAGTCGTAATAGGGCTCGGCCGCCGCGACCAGCTGGGCCGCCGTCACCGCCAGCCGCTCGCGGTGCTCCGGCCGGGCGACGGCGTCCCGCGGGATGCCGGCCTCCGCCAGCCACGTCCCCGGCAGGTAGACGCGGCCGTTCTCCGCATCTTCCACGATGTCCCGCGCGATGTTCGTGAGCTGGAAGGCGAGACCGAGGTCGCAGGCGCGGTCGAGCACGGCGGGCTCGCGCACGCCCATCACGTGGGCCATCATCACGCCGACGACGCCCGCGACACCGTAGCAATAGTCGAGCGTGTCGCCGAGCGTCTCGTAACGGCGCCCGGCGGCGTCCATACGGAAGCCCGCGAGATGGGCGAGCGGGTGGCGATGCGGGATGGCGTGGCGGCGGACGGCCTCCGGCAGACCCGCGAAGGCGGGCGCGACCGGGCCGTCGCCCTCCCGCGCGGCGTGGGTCAGGCGCTCCAGCTCGTCGCCGACGCGCCCGGCCACGTCCGCGCCGGACGTGAGCCCCGTGCGGTGCCCGAGGCTCTGGCCGTCCACGGCGTCGTCGCAATGCCGGCACCACCCGTAGAGCAGGACGGCGCTCTCGCGGGTGTGGCGGTCGAACAGGCGGGCCGCGGCCGCGAAGCTCTTCGATCCGGCCCGGATGGTCGCCGTCGCGGCCGCGACGTCCGGCGGGGTGCTCACCGGCCCGGCATGTCGGCCAGCATCAGCCCGGCGGTCGCCTTGGCGGAGCCGATCACGCCCGGCACGCCCGCGCCCGGATGGGTGCCGGCACCCACGATGTAGAGATTCGCGATCCGGTCGTCGCGGTTGTGCGGCCGGAACCAGGCGCTCTGGGTGAGGATCGGCTCAAGCGAGAAGGCGGAGCCGAGATGGGCGTTGAGCTCGCTCGCGAAATCGACGGGCGAGAAATGCCGCACCGTCACGAGATCCTCCCGCAGGCCCGGCATGCAGCGCGTCTCGACGTAGTCGAGGATGCGGTCCCGGTAGCGCGGCCCCTCCGTCTCCCAATCGACGGGCGCGGTGCCGAGATGCGGCACGGGCGCCAGCACGTAATAGCTGCCGGCGCCGGGCGGCGCGAGCGACGGGTCGGTCGCGCAGGGCGAGTGGAGGTAGAGCGAGAAATCGTCCGCCAGCGTTTCGCGCCGGAAGATGTCGTCGATCAGGGCGCGGTAGCGCGGCCCGAACAGGACCGTGTGGTGCTGCAGCTCCGGCCGGTGCCGCCTCAGGCCGAAATAGACGACGAAGAGCGACATGGAGAAGCGCTTGCGGGCGAGGCTCGCGGCCGTCTTCCGGGCGCCCCGGTCGTCGCGAAGCAGGTGCCGATAGGTGTGCATCACGTCGGCATTGGAGGCGACGCCCTCCACGTCCATCCGCCAGCCGTCCCGGGTCGCGACCGCGGTCACGCGCCCGTTCGCGGTCTCGATGCGGTCAACCTCCGCGTTCAGCCGCACGGTGCCGCCGAGATCGGTGAAGAGCCGCACCATGCCGGCCACGAGCGCGCCCGTGCCGCCCTTCGGGAACCACACGCCCCATTCCCGCTCGAGCGCGTGGATCAGCGCGTAGATGGAGGAGGTGGCGAACGGGTTGCCGCCGACCAGGAGCGAGTGGAAGGAGAAGGCCTGCCGGAGCTCCTCGTCCCGGATGAAGCGGGACACGATGGAATAGACGCTGCGCCAGGCCTGGAGGCGGGCGAGCTGCGGCCCGGCCCTCACCATGTCGCGGAAATGGAGGAACGGCACCGCGCCGAGCTTCAGGTACCCCTCTTCGAAGACGGCCTTCGAATAGTCGAGGAAGCGCCGGTAGCCCTCCACGTCGGCCGGGCTCTTCCTGCCGATCTGCCGGTCCAGCTCCGCCTGATCGTTCACGTAGTCGAAGGCGTAGCCGCTCTCCCATTCGAGCCGGTAGAAGGGGCTCACCGGCAGGAGGTCGACATAGTCCGACATCGGCCGGCCCGCGACCGCGAACAGCTCCTCCAACGCCGACGGGTCGGTGATGACGGTCGGGCCGGCATCGAAGACGTATCCTCCGTCCTCGTAGACGTAGGCGCGGCCGCCGGGCTTGTCGCGCTTCTCGAGCAGCGTCACGTCGTGCCCGCCGGCCTGGAGCCGGATGGCGAGCGCCAGCCCGCCGAACCCGGCCCCGATCACGACCGTCTTCGGCCGGGTCACGGTCGCGCCTCCGTGGAGAAGGCGGCGCGGGCGGCCGCCAGGATCGGCACGGGCGGGCGCCCGGACAGGAGCCGGAGCTTGTCGCCGGCCGAGAGCTCGCCCGCGTAGAAGCGCCGGATCGTGTCCTCCGGCAGGCGATAGAAACGCCGCAGGATGCCGGCCCGTTCCGGCGGCGCCGCCGCCAGGAACAGCATGCGGTTGAGGAGCCGGAAGAAGCCCTGCCGCCGCCAATGGCGCGCCGCCATGGCCCGGATCACCCGGGCCAGCGCCGGGGCGGACAGGTCCGGCAGCGCCGCCACCTCCTCGGCCAGCCGCACCGCGTCCGGCAGCGAATAGCCGGTCGTGTGATGGAAGAGCCCCGCCCGCAGCCCGGTCCGGGGCAGCCCGGGATCGGCCCGCCAGAACGCGTCCGGGTCGCCGCCCATCATCACCGGCAGGGCGCCCCGCTCTTCGCGCAGCACGGCCGCGATCTCCCAGCCCCGGCCGGCCGCGTAGCTCTGGATACGGGCGCGGAGCAGGTCCGGGTCGAGATCGGGGCCGTTCCGGTAGTAGGTGTCCTCGACGAGCGCCGTGTCAGGCCCGAAGGGCAGGACGTAGACGAAGCGGTAGCCGTCGTCCTGGGAGACCGTGGCGTCCATCACGACCGGCACCGCGAGCCCGTGCGGATGGGCGAAGCGCAGCTCCTGCCCGAGGAAGATCTGCCAGCCTTGCCGCGTCCCGGGCATCCCGGCACCTGTCTGGCCGCGCCCGTCCAGGACGGCGCCGGCCCGGATGGCGGTTCCGTCCGCCAGGACGACGCCGCGCGGTTCGACCGTCGCGACGGGAGCGCCGAGCCGGACGGCACCGCCGAGCTCGCGCGAGACCACGTCGTGGAAGCGCCCGGACGTGATCGTCCGGTAGGGAATGTCCACCCGCCGGGAAAGGCCGTCGAAGGCGACGTCGTAGGCCGGCCAGGAATGGGCGACGAGCGGCGCGAGCCACCTCGCCGCCTCCGGCGAGACGTCCGGGCCGTGGAAGGACCAGGTGTGGTTGCCGCCGAGGCTCCCGGCGGCTTCGAGCACGAGGAGGCGAAGCTCCGGCCGGAGCGCCCGCAGCCGGAGCGCCAGGAGCCCGTTGGCGAGCCCTCCCCCGACGAGGACGAGGTCGGCCATCTCGATCACGCGGCGCCCTCCGGCGCGGCCGCGCGGCCGCTCCCGGTCACGGCCTCGACGATGTCGGCCGCGCGCCGGACGCCGCCGGCGCCGGCGATGGCGTCCGCG
>CALMTJ010000448.1:9063-14906 GCA_937872715.1 uncultured Methylobacteriaceae bacterium | reverse complement strand
CCGACGAAGAAGATTATCGACCTCATCCTAAGCCGCGACAGGACAAATGAGGCTCCGAGCTCGACGAGGGCGAGGTGGTTCGAGGCGAGATTCTCGTATCGGCTTGCGACGGCTCTGAAGCCTCGGGCAGCTTCGCCGTCATGGCGGCACGGCGCGTCCGAGTGATGGGCCCGGTCGGCGACGGGGTGGTTATGGCCAGGCCACGAGGCCGCCCGGCCTGGAGGCGGCGCTCCGACACGTGAGCGCGCACATCGCGTCGGGACCGCGTCGCCTCCAAGGTCGTCCGATGATGCGCCCGAGCATGAAAGGAAGCGACGGAGACCTGTCGAGGCCCGAGCGTCGGCGCCTCCCGTCTTCGTGGCCGTGCTGGTAGCGGCTCAGCTGCGCACGCTTCTCCGCGCCGCGAAGGTCGCGTCCCTCCCCGTCCTCACGAGGCGCTCGCCGAAGCCTCGGCCGAAGCGGAGCGCATCATCGCGGGAAGCTGAGCGAGGTCAGGGCGGAAGGTCGCCGGCTTGGCCGGACCCTGCCTGTTCGTGTTCGGCATGGATGGCGGAGCAGAGCTCGGCGAGGTCCAGATATCGATTGCCGATATCCTCGAGGATCGCTCCGACCTCACGGAGGTCTTTGGAGCCCGCGACGGCGATCACCTCGCCGATGACGCGCTCCGGACTACGGGACGGAGAGGGTTGCGAGGCGGACGTCCGGGGATGGCTGGAAGGATCGGCCATGGAGTTCAGACCCTCACGATCGCAGTAGGCCTGCCGGCCGGCTGATGGACGATGCCTCGCCACGACGTGATCGGCGCCGGCAGGCCGTAATGCTCGCGGGTGAGGCTCAGCGCTTCGTCGGTGACGGCGGCGTTGAATGCGACCAGATCGTATTCACCCTCCCGCTGTGGCAGCCCGAGAAAGCGGACCGGCCAGCCGAGCTGCCGCAGACCGGGCACGAACCACGTCTCGCATACGCCGTTCACCGACCGAATCCCCTCCGCCTGGCAATATTCGAGGATGGCAGCCTTGAGCGCGCCTCCGCACCGCATCGGTCGCTCCTCTCGGCGTGACCGGATGACGAACCCTCGCGTCATCTCGAAGATGTCGGGAGACCGCTCGAATCCTCGAACGCTTGCAAGGTGCGGAAAGACTTCGCTGAGCAACGTCGGCTCGGTGCTTGGGTGCAACCGACATCCGCCGACGAGCTGACCGTCGTCGACCAGCAGCAGATACGTGGTGGCGGCCGTGTCGAATTGGTCCCTTTCGGTGCCGTTCACGATCTCGAGGTCGCGCCACTTCTTCTCCGTCACGAAAATCTCGGCCCTCCTTCGGTAATGCTCGTCCAGAAGAGCCCGATGCAGGCCAGCGTTCTCCCTCGTCACGACCTCGACCGACAACATGACCGCCTCCCCCTGCGAGGGGGGCACTCTCGGGCCGTCGAGACCGGCCCGGTATCCTGGAAAATCAGGAGGTCAGGGGTTTATTTCCCGACGGCGGATCGCCTCGACGACGGCGTGCACCGTGTTGAGGGCCTCCAGCTTGTGCCGTGCCGAGCGGACGTGCGTCTCGACGGTGGTCACGCCGATCCGGAGCTTCACCCCGACTGCCGCTTTGGACAATCCCGCGGCGATCCAGAGGAGGACTTCCCTTTCCCGGGGGCTGAGGGACGCCGTACCCGATCTGCCGCCGCGCGGCCGGCCCGCAAGGCGTTCGGCGGCTGCGAACGCCGCGATCGCGAGAAGGTGGAACGCCTTCAGCATGTCGGGCGAGGCATCGGCCGCAGGCCCGCCCATGGAGACGACCGCCTGAAAACCGAACACGTCGTGGATCGGAACGGCGAACCCCTCCGTGAGGCCGAACGCCATCGCGTCGTTCATGACGAGGCGACCGCGGTCCGTGATATGCTTCGCGTCGATCTCGCTCCAGAGAAAAGGCCGTACGGAGCCAAAACATTGCGACACCACGGGGTCGTGCCTGAAATGGCCGCGGGAATCGTAGAAGTTCGCCCAGCCTTTCGGGTACGATTCCAGGAGCAGATACGGACTGATCTTGAGACGAGGCTGCGGGAGGCGCGCCACCGCGAACCTGTCGAATCCGGCGATGCTCGTGACGCGGACGATCTCGGTCCTGATCTCGGCCTCGTTCGCGAGGCTGTCGATCTGGTCCATGAGGTCGAACACGTCCTCGACAAGCTGAAGCGAACGGCCCAAGCCCGGCTCCACCAAACGCAACCCCTGCTACTAAACCCAAGGGGTGAGCCCGACAACATTCCCGACCGCGCCGCTCCCGGATGCCTGCCGCCTCCGGCCCGGGCGTAGGGACGCGGCCACACCGGCCGGTACAGTGCTTTTTCGTGCCCGCGGCAGCGGGAAACATTGCGCCGGTGCGGTGCAGCGCGCCATGATCGTTCCGGCGGGGTGCGCGGGCGATGCGACCCGGCGAGCACCTCCGGGAAGGGACGGCGTGCCGGCGATCATCCGCCAGGTCGATCTGGTCGAGCGCGTGAAGCGCTACGATCCCGGGGCCGACGAGGCCCTCCTGAACCGCGCCTACATCTACGCGATGAAGGCGCATGGCAGCCAGAAGCGCGCCTCGGGCGAGCCCTTCGTCGCCCATCCCCTCGAGGTGGCGGCGATCCTGACCGATCTCCGCCTCGATTCGGCAACGATCATCGCGGCCGTGCTGCACGACACGATCGAGGATACCGGGACGGAGCGGGAGGACATCGACCGCATCTTCGGCCCGGAGATCGGCGCGCTCGTCGACGGGCTGACCAAGATCAAGAAGCTCGATTTCGTGTCCCGCGAGGCGATGCAGGGCGAGAATTTCCGCAAGCTCCTGCTCGCGGTCGCGGCCGACCTCCGGGTGCTCCTGGTCAAGCTCGCCGACCGCCTCCACAACATGAGGACGCTGGGCTTCATGCCGCCCGAGAAGCGCAAGCGGATCGCGGAGGAGACGCTCGACATCTACGCGCCGCTCGCCGGCCGCATGGGCATCCAGGAGATCCGCGACGAGCTGGAGGATCTCGCCTTCCGCAACCTCGACCCGGACGCGCATGACACGATCGCGCGCCGTCTCGCCGACATGACGGACCGGAACGGGCAGCTCGTGGAGGAGGTGGAGCACGAGCTCCGGGTCAAGCTCTCCGCCCAGGGTCTCTCGGCGACCGTCTCCGGCCGCCGCAAGCGCCCCTATTCGATCTGGCGGAAGATGGAGCGGAAATCGATCGCCTTCGAGCAGCTCTCGGACGTGTTCGGCTTCAGGATCATCGTGGACGACGCGCCCGGCTGCTACGGCGCGCTCGGCATCGTCCACACGGCCTGGCCGGTCGTGCCGGGCCGTTTCAAGGACTACATCTCGAACCCGAAAGGCAACGATTACCGCTCCCTCCACACGACCGTGATCGGGCCGCGCTCGCAGCGGGTCGAGCTGCAGATCCGGACGGCCGACATGGACGAGGTCGCGGAATACGGCATCGCCGCGCACGCGCTCTACAAGGACAAGCCGGGCGGCGGAGCGCGGCCGGGCGCGGTCCCGGCCGAGAGCCGAGCCTATCAGTGGCTCCGGCGCACGGTGGACCTCCTGGCCGAGGGCGACAGCCCGGAGGAGTTCCTGGAGCACACGAAGCTCGAGCTCTTCCACGACCAGGTCTTCTGCTTCACCCCAAAGGGGCGGCTCATCGCGCTGCCGCGCGGGGCGACCGCGATCGACTTCGCCTACGCGGTGCACACGAATGTCGGCAATTCGGCCGTGGGCGCCAAGATCAACGGCCGCATGACGCCGCTCTTCAACGAGCTCCAGAACGGCGACGAGGTCGAGATCGTGCGGGCGGACGGGCAGATGCCGCCTCCGGCCTGGGAATCGCTCGTCGCGACCGGCAAGGCCCGGGCGGCGATCCGGCGCGCCACCCGGGCCTCCGTCCGGCGTCAATTCGCCGGACTCGGGCGGCAGATCGTAGAACGTGCCTTCCAGCGGGCTGGGAAGCCGTTCTCCGACGACAAGCTCAAGGGCGCCCTGCCGCGCCTCGCCCGCGGCTCGATCGAGGACGTGCTGTCCGCCGTGGGACGCGGCGAGATGTTCTCGGGCGACGTCATCAAGGGCGTCTATCCGGAGCACAAGGACGAGCGCCGCGGGGCCGACGGTCGCGACGATGCGAGGCAGGCCCGCACGAACGAGGCCGGGAGCGGCGGCGCGCCGCCCTCCCCCAACGCCGTCCCGATCCGGGGTCTCGACCGCGACCTCCCGGTCCGGTTCGCGCCGAATGGCGGCGCCGTGCCGGGGGACCGCATCGTCGGCATCCTGACCATGGGAGAGGGCGTGACGATCTACCCGATCCAGAGCCGCGCGCTCGCGGCCTTCGACAACCATCCGGAAAGCTGGATCGACGTGCGCTGGGACGTCGAGCCGGGCGAGAACCGGCGTTTCCCGGCCCGGCTCGCGCTCCAGTCTCTGAACGAGCCCGGCAGCCTGGCCCAGATCGCGCAGGTGATCGCCGACCACAACGGCAATATCGAGAACGTTTCCATGGCCCGGCGCTCGGCCGATTTCACCGACGTGACGATCGACCTCTCGGTGTTCGACCTGAAGCACCTGAACGCCATCATGTCCGAGCTCCGGGCGAAGCCGAACGTGAGCCGGGTCGAGCGCGTGCTCGGCTGAGGAGAGGTCGTCCGGGACTTGTCGCCGTCTGGACGCCGAGAGGCGGCCCACGGCCGCTCCTCGGAGCTTGGCCGGACAGAAGCGCCTTCCTCGTCATGGCCGGGCTTGGCCCGGCCATCCACGCCCTTCCGCATGCGACGCATCGACGACGGGCCAGCCGTGGCTGCCGTTCGTGGGTGGCCAGGCCAAGCCCGGCCATGACGGACAGGTTCACGCAAGTCGTCAGCATGAAGGGGTTGGAGGAGCCCGCGTCTGCGGCGTCTCGAAGGGAGCGCCTGACCACGGCTGCCCTCCGGAGGGGTCAGCCGAAGGAGGAGGTCTCGCGGATGCGGGACGCGGCGATGCCGGCGTCGAAGCCAGGTCCGGTGAGGTCTTCGAGCGGAAGCGGGCAGGTGACCGGCAGCGTGGGGTTCGCGTCCTCGGAACGGCGGACGTCGCGGTCGCCTTCCGCCTCCGCCACCGCCATCGTCCACAGGCCGTCGAGCTTTACGCCCGACGGGTCGAGCCCCGCGACCCGCCGCTGGGCGTCGGCCGCCTCGTCCCGGTAGCGGGCCGTCAGGGCCGGGTCGGAGACGAGGGCGGCCTTCACCAGCGCCGCGAGCAGCCGCCTCAGCGCGGCGCCCGCCTGGCAGCCGTCCCGGTCCTCGCCCGGGGCGGCGCTCAATAGACGTCCGCCCCGTAGCGGCCCCCGGTCTAGCGCGCGGCCCCGTAGGCGACGGCCTCCGCGGGGCTCCTGCCGCCCTCGGTGCCCACGATCTCGACGATCGCGGCTTCCACGTCCTTCGCCATGCGCTTCGCGTCGCCGCACACGTAGAAATGGGCGCCCCGCTCCAGCCAGCGCCACAGGTCAGGACCGGCCTCGCGCATCCGGTCCTGGACGTAGAACTTCCTCGCATCGTCGCGCGACCAGGCGAGCGACAGCCGGGTCAGGAGGCCGGATTCCTTCATGGCCGCCAGTTCGTCGCGGTAGAAGAAATCCGTCGCCTGGCGCTGGTGGCCGAAGAACAGCCAGTTCTCGCCGGGAGCCGCGACGGCGCGGCGCTCCTGGAGGAAGGCCCTGAACGGCGCGACCCCCGTGCCCGGCCCGACCATGATGATCGGGGTCGCCGGATCGTCCGGCAGCGCGAAGTTATGCGCCTTCTGGACGTAGGCCCGGAGCCGCTCGCCGGGCGTCGCGCGCTCGCCGAGATAGGT
>CALMTJ010000448.1:7861-9053 GCA_937872715.1 uncultured Methylobacteriaceae bacterium | reverse complement strand
ACGACGTAGCGGACGGAATCGACGGTCAGCGTCAGCCGGCCGGGCTCCGCCTTGGGCGAGGACGAGATCGAGTAGAGCCGCGGCTGGAGGAGTTCCAGCGCGTCGGCCAAGGCCTCGGGATGGGGCCGTGCGCCCGGGAACTTGTGGAGGACGGCCAGGACGTCGAGATGGGCGGCATCCCCGTCCGGGTCCTCGCCGCGGGCCAGCGCGCGCGCCTTCTCGCGCGCCTGCCCGCCGAGGATGAAGGAGAAGAGCTCGTAGAGCGCGTCCGGCGCGATCCCGACGGAGAGCTCGTCCGTCAGGACCTCCCGGAGCGTGCGGCCACGGACGGGGGTGAGGGGAGACACGCCGAGCGTGGCGATGATCTGGTCCACCTGCCCGAGGAAGTTCTTCGGGAAGATGCCGAAACTGTCGCCGACCTCGTAGGAGAGCCCGCTCTCCGACAGGTCGAACTCGATATGCATCGTCTCCTTCTCGGACCCGTCGGCGTTCAGCCGCCGGCGGGACAGGAATACCACCTCGGCCGGGCTCTCCCGCGAGGTGCCGACCGCCAGGATCGGCTTCGACCCGGGCTCGGCCGGGGCGAGCGCGACCTCGACGGGCGCGCCCGCACCGGCGCCGCCGCCGTCCTCGATCTCGGTCGCGAGCTTCTTCACGATCCGGGCGGTCTCCTTGCCGCCCGGGGCGCAGAGGTTCAGCCGCGCCTCGCTCTTCAGGAAGATCGCGTTCGCGTAATCCGCGCAGCTGTAGCCGCATTGCCCGCAATCCTGCTGGGCCATCGCGGCCATCAGCCGGGGGGCGAGCGGGCGCCCGGCGGCCATCGACATGCGGTCGTCCGCGGGCAACCCGGGATCGTGCCAGGGCGCGTCGTCGTTGCTGGCGAGCGGCGGCCCGGCCGGCGCCGCGGCGGCAGGGCCGCCGCCCATCAGGGCCGCGAGGTCGATCCCGTCGACGGGCGTGCCCTGGAGCGGTCCGAGAGGTCGCAGGGCCGCCATGAAGAACCCGGACAGCCAGGCGCGCTGCTCGGGCGAGAACGGCGCCGTCTCGGGGACGAGGCTCGCGTCCGGCGCGGCCGTGGCGCTGTGGGATCGCGACGCGCAGCTAGTAGCCTCGACCGCCGCGGAGCTGGCGCGGCACGGCGCCGTCCACCCGGTGCGCCTCGACATCGCGGACGCCACCGACCTCCAGGCCC
>CALMTJ010000448.1:4215-7851 GCA_937872715.1 uncultured Methylobacteriaceae bacterium | reverse complement strand
CCCTCGTCGCGTCGGCAGAGGCGGCCGATGCTGCCGCGCCGCTCCTTGCGTGCGGTGCGGGGATGCCGTGGTGGGCGGTGCGCGAGCGCGCACTCTGGCTGCTAGCGCTCTTCGAGCGGCTGGAGGAACGCGACCGGGCACAGGCGGGCGCAGCAGCCTCGGCCGCGAGCCGCTTCAGGTCCTCCGGCTCGTGCCGGCGCGTGAAGGCCGCGAAGCCCTCGTCGGGGCCGGAGCGGCCGGACGCGTAGGCGCGAAGGAGCCGCTCCACCGTCCCCGGCAGGTCGTCCGCCTTCACCTCCTCGTAGAGGAGCCGGGCCACGGTCGCGTCCGGCCCGTAGCCGCCGCCGACATGGAGGTGGTAGCCCTCCACCTGGTCGCCTTCCTCGCTCACCGTCACCTTGGCGCCGATGAGGCCGATATCGCCGATGTAATGCTGCGCGCAGGAATTGTGGCAGCCGGTCAGGTGGATGTTGACCGTCGCGTCGAGCTCCGGAAACCGGTCGAGATGGGCGGCGAGCTCGGCCGCGTGCCCCTTCGTGTCGGAGGCCGCGAACTTGCAGCCGCGATTGCCGGTGCAGGCGATGAGCCCGGCCCGGACCGCGCTCGTCCGCCAGCCCATCCCGGCGGCCTCGATCCGGGACTTCGCCTCGGCGACCCTCCCGTCCGGTATCCCGGACAGGAGAAGGTTCTGCCAGACGGTGAGGCGGACGTCCCCGTCGCCGAGCTCGGCCGCCATCCGGGCCAGCTCGCGCATCTGCGCGGCTTCAAGCCGCCCGGTCGGCAGGACGATGCCGACCCAATTGAGCCCGGGCTGCTTCTGCGGATGGACGCCGATATGGGCGAGCCGGTCGAAGGCCGGGCGGGGCGCGACATTGGCCGGATCTACGCGCCGGAGCTTCGAGCCGAGCTTCTCCTCGACGGCCGCGAGGAAGCGCTCGAATCCCCAATCGTCGAGCACGTATTTCAGGCGCGCCCTGTTGCGGTTGGTCCGGTCGCCGCTGTCGACGAAGACCCGCACGATGGCGTCCGCCACCCGGGTGGTCTCGGCCGGCGCGACCACGATTCCCGTGTCGCGGGCGAAGTCCCGGTGGCCCGTGATCCCGCCGAGCGCCAGCCGGTACCAGATGCCGGGCTCGACGGCGGCGCCGGACAGGACCTGGACGGCCTGGAAACCGATGTCGTTCGTGTCCTCGAGCGTCGCCACCCGGCCGCCGCCATCGAACGACACGTTGAACTTGCGCGGCAGGCCGAACATGGCCCGCGTGTTCAGGAGGTGATGGTGCCAGTCGCGCGCCTGCGGGCGCGTGTCGATGAGCTCCTGGGGATCGATCCCGGCCGTGGACGTGCCGGTGACGTTGCGGATGTTGTCCGCGCCCGTTCCCTTGGCCAGGATGCCGAGATCGGCGAGCCCGTCCAGGAGCGCGGGCCCGTTCTCGGGCCTGATCTCGCGGATCTGGAGGTTCGCCCGCGTGGTGACGTGGGCGTAGCCGCCGCCTCGCGCCTCCGCGAGGTCGGCGATGCCGGCGAGCTGCCAGCTCTTCAGGATGCCGTTCGCGATGCGGAGCCGGCACATGTAGCCGTCCTGGGCGGGCGCCACCCAGAACAGCCCGTGGAAGCGCCAGCGGAAATTGTCGTCCGGCTTCGGCTTGGTTCCGGCCAGCGCCTCGTCGCGGAGGCGGGGATAGGCCGCGAAGGGCGGGTCGGCCCGCTTCCACTTCTCCTGGTCGGCGAGCTTGCGGCCGGAGGCCGTCACGCGATCCTGCGCCTTCAGCCCGTCCGCGTCCGGCCCCGTCGGCTCGGCCGCTCCGCCGCCTGCCGGCTGCGGGACGACCCTGACGGCCGCCGCCCCGGACGCGAAGCCCTCCAGCCAACGCTTCTGCTCTGCCGAGAATTCCTGGCCCATGGTGGATGCGACGGGGTGACGAACCTCCCGGCCGTCATTCAAGGATCATGCCGCCGGGCGGGCGGCGGCGCCGTAGGCGTGCGGCTACTCGTCCTCGCCGAACCGGCTCTCGACCAGCGCCGTGATGGCGGCGAGGCTCTCCGCGGCATCCGGGCCCTCGGCCGTGACCAGGATGGTGGTGCCCTTGGCGGCACCGAGCGTCAGGAGCCCCATGATCGAGCGGCCGCCCACCGTCTCTCCCGACCGGGTCACGGTCACGGCCGCCTGGAAACGCTCGACGGTCTGGACGAACTTGGCGGAAGCCCGGGCATGCAGGCCCTTGCGGTTGACGATCAGGATCCTGCGGGCCAGCACCCCGTCGGGGAGCTCGGCCGGCGGATCTTCGTCGACGTCGCCCACCTATTTCCCGGCGAGCACGCGGGACGCGACGTTAATGTATTTGCGGCCCGCCTCCTGGGCGTGGAGCACCGCGTCGGTCAGCACCTCCTCGTCCCGGACGGAGGCGAGCTTGATCAGCATGGGCAGGTTGATGCCGGCCACGACCTCGACCGAGCCGCCATTCATGCAGGAGAGCGCGAGGTTCGAGGGCGTGCCTCCGAACATGTCGGTCAGAACGACGACGCCCGCTCCCGTGTTCACGCGACAGACAGCCGACAGGATGTCCTGCCGACAGCCGTCCATGTCGTCTTCCGGGCCGATCGTGATCGTCTCGATCTGCTCCTGCGGTCCCACGACGTGTTCGAGCGCAGCCCTGAACTCGGTCGCGAGCTGCCCGTGGGTCACGAGCACCATGCCAATCATTGAGTAACCGTCGTCCGGACCCCGAGGGCGGATGGCGACATTTTTGTGCAGTGCGAAGAGAAGTGCAAGGGGATCGCGACCATTTGCTCACCGAACCGTCACGACAGTGACATCGTTCCCTCGCACCGCCCATTCGACCACAGAAGCGGATAACGGGCCGTTAACCGCGATGCGAGGCAGTTCGACGCCGCCCAGTGCGACGGACACGGCACCCTCCGGCAGCCGCGCCGATCCGGGATCGATGTCGACGATGAGCCGCAGGACCGCGGCGTCGAGATGGGCCGCCGGCACGATTCCGATCCCCCTGATCTCGACCAGCCCGGCGATCGGCGCCACGGCCCGGGCGACGAGCCGCCCTCCCCCCTTCTCGAGGCGGACCCGGTCGTCGCAGACGAGCCGGGCGAAACCTCCCGCCGCCTGCCGCCGCCCGATCAGGTCGCGGGCGAGCGCGGTCTTCCCCGAGCCCGGCTCGCCCCGGATCAGGATTCCCACCTCCCCGAGCACGATCGCGGTCGCGTGGACCGTCTCGCGCCACTCCGCCCGGTCCGGGTTCACGCCGCCGACCCCGCGGCCGGCAGCCTGACCACGAAGCGGGCGCCCTTCGGCGGCTCGCCGTCCGGCCCGGGCGGGCGCTCGGCGGCGGTGATCGTGCCGCGATGCGCCTCGACGATCTGCCGGGAGATGGACAGCCCGAGGCCGGAATTCTGGCCGAAGCCGTGATCGGGCCGGTCCGTGTAGAAGCGCTCGAAGACACGCTCCTGGGCGTGGGCCGGGATGCCCGGCCCCTCGTCCTCTACCGTCACCTCGACCTCGCGCTCGCGCCGCGCCAGCGAGACGAAGATGCGGCTGTCCGGCGGCGAGAACGCCCGGGCGTTGTCGAGCAGGTTGCCGAAGACCTGCGCCAGGCGCGAATCGTGCCCCTGGACGATGAA
>CALMTJ010000448.1:3129-4205 GCA_937872715.1 uncultured Methylobacteriaceae bacterium | reverse complement strand
TTCGGGTCCAGGTCGAAGCGGTCCAGGTTCATCACCTTGTTCCAGGCCGCCACGAAGTCCTTCACGAACTTCTCCTTCGCGTCGGCGCTGGCGTACACTTCGGCGATCGCCCGCAGTTGCGAGTTCGACCCGAACACCAGGTCGGCGGCGCTGGCCGTCCACTAGGCCTTGCCCGTCTAGGCGTCCCGGCAGTCGTAGAAGTGCTCGCACACGGCCGACACCTTCCACTCCGTCCCCCTGTCGAGCAGGTTGCCGAAGACCTGCGCCAGGCGCGAATCGTGCCCCTGGACGCTGAACCGCTCGCCTTGGCGGCCCCCGACCTTCACCTCCACGGCCGGCTCGTGCGGGCGCCTCCGCTCGTTGGCGAGCGTCGCGACCGTCTCGACGAGGAGCCGCATGTCGAGCGGCTCGGCTTCTTCGCGGGCGAGGTCGGCATCGAGGCGCGAGGCGTCCGAGATGTCGCTGATCAGGCGGTCCAGCCTGCGGACGTCGTGGCCGACGATCCCCATCAGGCGCTCCCGCACGGCGTCCGTCTTGGCGACCGGCAGAGTCTCGACGGCGCTCCGCAGAGAGGTCAGCGGGTTCTTGAGCTCGTGCGCGAGGTCCGCGGCGAAGCGCTGCG
This sequence comes from uncultured Methylobacteriaceae bacterium, assembly GCA_937872715.1. GTDB lineage: Bacteria > Pseudomonadota > Alphaproteobacteria > Rhizobiales > Beijerinckiaceae > Enterovirga. The sequence continues at coordinate 3,583 of CALMTJ010000448.1, read as the reverse complement.
TCGCTTCGTTGCGGTTGTAGAGCTCGCGCGTCATGTCCCTCAGCGCGCCGGACAGGTGCCCGATCTCATCCGACCTGCGGGAGAAGTCCGGGATCTCCTGGCGGGAGCGGACGCCGCGCCGCACCCGGTCGGCGGCGTCGGCGAGCCGCCGCACCGGACCCGCGATGGTGCCGGCGAGGAGCGCAGACAGGACGAACATCACGGCGGCCGCGACCAGGAAGACCTGCAGGAGGGCGAAGCGCTCGGAGGCGATGACCGTGTCGATGTCGCCTCCCTGCGTCGACAGGAGCAACGCGCCCCGCACGCCCCTCTGGCGCTGGATCGGCACCGCGACCGAGACGACCGTCTCGCCCCGCACGCTGTCGCGCACGATCCAGGCGGTCGTGCCGCCGAGCGCGCGCTCGACCTCCTGGAGGTTGCGGCCATCCTGCAGGCCGGTCTCCTCGGCGCGCGG
>CALMTJ010000448.1:0-3119 GCA_937872715.1 uncultured Methylobacteriaceae bacterium | reverse complement strand
CGTCGAGCCTTCCGAGATCGCCCCGTCCGTAGAGGGTCCGGGAATCGATCGTGAGCGTCCCGTCGAAATCGTAGAAGCGGGCGCGGGTGCCGGTCGGCGTCACGAGGCGGCGGAGCAGCGGCGCGACCCGCTCCGGGTTGACGGAGAATTCGAGCGGGGACGGCGCGTCCTCGGCCGGGCTCCCGGCCTCGCCGGCCTGCATCTGCAGGAGCCGGTCGGGGTCGATGGTGATCGCGCCCGTCTCGACATTGGCGGAGGACGCGATGGCGCCCGCGATGATCTCGCCCTGGATGAGCAGGCTGTTGATCCGCGCCTCGATCAATCCTTGCCGGAACTGGTTCAGCGTCGAGAAGCCGACGAGGAGCGCGACGAGGCCCGCCAGGTTCAGGACGACGATGCGGCGGGTGAGGCTGGACGAGGCACGGGCCGAGAGCGTCCGGCCGAACCTGCGCAGGCGCCCGAGCGCGCCGGGGCGGCCGATCCCGCGCCGCTCCGGGCGCGGCACGGCCTGCATGCCGGGGGCGGCCCTGCCGCCCGGGAGGTCGTCAGGCTTCCTTGAAGCGGTAGCCGACACCGTAGAGCGTCTCGATCATGTCGAAGGCTGTGTCCACGACCTTGAACTTCTTCCGCAGCCGCTTGATGTGGCTGTCGATCGTCCGGTCGTCGACGTAGACCTGTTCGTCATAGGCGGCGTCCATGAGGGCGTTGCGGCTCTTCACGACGCCCGGCCGCGTCGCCAGCGCCTGGAGGATCAGGAATTCCGTGACGGTGAGCGTGACGGGCTCGCCCTTCCAGCTGCAATTGTGGCGTTCGGGATCCATGATCAGCTGGCCGCGCTCGAGCGCCTTGGCGTCCGTCTCTCGGGACACGGCCGCGTCCTTGGGCGCGCCGCGGCGGAGCACCGCCTTCACGCGCTCCACCAGCAGGCGCTGCGAGAACGGCTTCCGGATGAAGTCGTCGGCGCCCATCTTCAGCCCGAAGAGTTCGTCGATCTCCTCGTCCTTCGATGTCAGGAAGATCACCGGGATGTCGGATTTCTGCCGAAGCCGGCGCAGCAGCTCCATGCCGTCCATGCGGGGCATCTTGATGTCCAGGATGGCGAGGTCGGCCGGGGATTGCTTCAGGCCGTCGAAGGCCGAGGCGCCGTCCGTGTAGGTCAGGATCCGGTACCCCTCGGCCTCGAGCGCGATGGAAACGGAGGCCAGGATGTTACGGTCGTCGTCGACGAGGGCGATGGTGGGCATCTTGTCTCCTCGGGAGCCCCTCTCCGGGCCGCGAGCGGACCCGGAACGGCGGATACGCGTGGTCACGGCAACCGCTGCTGTTTAAGGCGGTGGACCGGGAACGCAAAATCGCATCCCGCATGGAGGCGGTAGGTGGCGGACGAGAACGCCCGAACGGCACCGGAGTTCGACGCGGCCGGGCTCGCCAAGGACCTGCTCCGCACTGTCCGGGCAGGCACGCTCGCGACGCTCGATCGCGAGAGCGGGGCGCCGTTCGCATCCCTGGTCACGGTCGCGACCGATCTCGACGGATCGCCGCTCCTTCTCCTGTCCGGCCTGTCGGCGCATACCGCGAACCTCGACGCCGATCCGCGCGCGTCGCTTCTTCTCGTCCGGACGGGTCGCGGCGACCCGCTCGCCCATCCGCGCCTCACGTTGTCCGGACGGGTCGAGCCGGCGCCGGGGGAGCGCGTGCGGCGGCGCTTCCTCCATCGCCCCCCGAAGGCGGAGCTCTACGCCGATTTCCCCGCCTTCGCCTTCCGGCGCCTCGCCGTCGAGAGCGCGCATCTGAACGGCGGCTTCGCCCGGGCCGCCCGCCTTCGGGCGGCCGAGATCCTGACCGACCTCGAGGGCGCCGGGTCGATGGCGGACGCCGAGGAGCGGGCGCTCGCCCACATGAACGAGGACCACGCGGACTCGATCCGGCATTACGCGACCGCGCTCGTCGGCGCTCCGGACGGTGAATGGCGCATCACCGGCCTCGATCCGGAGGGCGCGGACCTCGCGGCCGGCGACCTCACGGCCCGGATCCTGTTCCGGACCCGCGTGACGGACCGGGCCGGGCTCCGGGCGGCGCTCGTCGCGCTCGCGAGCGGGTCCGGCGCGACGGATTAACGACTGCTCCGCTTGCCGCTTGAGACGAACGGCAGTTTCCGGCTAACTCGCCCCGGATGGCGACGGATGGATGTCACGGCAGCGGCCCGTCCCGCCGCCTGGCACCCGGATCGCCGGGGAGGACGCGTTCCTTGGACAATCTCGGCGTGTACAACGCGTCTTTCGGCGCGGACAAGATCGGCCTCCGCAACCTCGCGGGCGTCAGCTGGAACCTCGATGCGGCGGCGCTCACCGAGCGGGCGGTCCGCGCGGGCGAAGCCCACCTGATCCAGGGCGGGGCGCTCGCGGCCGATACCGGCATCCATACGGGCCGCTCGCCCAAGGACAAGTTCATCGTCCGCGACGCCGACACGGAGAACGAGGTCTGGTGGGACAATAACGGCGCGATCACGCGCGAGCAGTTCGACCGCATCCTGGCCGACTTCCTCCAGCACGCCGAAGGCAAGTCGCTCTACGCGCAGGACCTCTATGGCGGCGCCGATCCCGCGCACCGCGTCCGGGCCCGGATCTTCACCGAATACGCCTGGCATTCGCTCTTCATCCGCAACCTCCTGATCCGTCCGGAGACGGGCGAGCTCGCGGGCTACGTGCCGGACCTCACCATCATCGACCTGCCGTCCTTCAAGGCCGACCCGGCACGGCACGGATGCCGGTCCGAGACGGTGATCGCCTGCGACTTCACCCGCAAGATCGTGCTGGTCGCCGCCTCCTCCTATGCCGGCGAGATGAAGAAGTCGGTCTTCACCTACCTGAACTACGTCCTGCCCAAGAAGAAGATCATGCCGATGCATTGCTCGGCCAACGCCACGAAGGACGGCGCCGAATCGGCGATCTTCTTCGGGCTGTCAGGCACGGGGAAGACGACGCTCTCCAACGATCCGGACCGCATGCTGGTCGGCGACGACGAGCACGGCTGGGGTCCGCACGGCATCTTCAATTTCGAGGGCGGCTGCTACGCGAAGACGATCCGCCTGTCCCGCCATGCCGAGCCCGAGATCTACG
>CALMTJ010000447.1:1362-1776 GCA_937872715.1 uncultured Methylobacteriaceae bacterium | reverse complement strand
CTGCTTGACCCCGGCCGTCCCGGGGCGCCACATCTAGCCGCTGCCATGAAGCTCCTCGTCCTCGACAATTACGACTCCTTCACCTGGAACCTCGTCCATCTCCTCGGACCGCTGGTCTCCGGGGTCGAGGTGGTGCGGAATGACGCCGTGACCGTCGAGGCCGTGCTGGCGGGCGAGCCGGACGCGATCGTCGTCTCGCCCGGGCCGTGCACGCCGAACGAGGCCGGCATCTCGCTCGCCCTCATCCGGGCGGCCGGGCCGCGCGTCCCGGTCCTCGGCATCTGCCTCGGGTTGCAGTGTGCCACCATCGAGGTGGCCCGCAGCCTGTTGAACCTGGACGACGCCAACAGCACCGAGTTCGCCAAGGACACCCCGCACCCGGTCGTCTGCCTGCTGGACGCCCCGCGGCAGGTG
>CALMTJ010000447.1:0-1352 GCA_937872715.1 uncultured Methylobacteriaceae bacterium | reverse complement strand
GCCGGGAGCTCGCTCGAGCTCGTGCGGACGGTCGCGCCGCACGTGCCGACGCTCGGCGTCTGCCTCGGGATGCAGGCGATCGGGCAGGCCTTCGGCGGCGAGGTGGTGCGGGCGCCCGCGCCGATGCACGGCAAGGTCGACGAGATCCGGCACGGGGGCGAGACGCTGTTCCGCGGCATCAACGGGCCGTTCGGCGCGACGCGCTACCATTCCCTCGTCGTGCGCCGCGAGACCTGCCCGGCGGCCCTCGCCGTCACGGCCGAGACCGCCGACGGGCTCATCATGGCGCTCTCCCACCGGGAGCTCCCGGTCCACGGCGTCCAGTTCCACCCGGAAAGCATCCTGTCCGAGCACGGCCGGACGCTGGCCGGGAACTTCCTCGACCTCGCCCGCGCCTGGAACGAAGGCCCGCGCCGTGACACGGACGCGCGCGCCGTGCATTGACGCGCCGTGGACTCGTTCAAGCCCTATATCGCCAAGGTCGCGACCGGCGCCTCCCTTTCCCGGGACGAGGCGCGCGCCGCCTTCGAGACGCTTCTCTCCGGCGAGGTGACGCCCGCCCAGGCGGGCGGCTTCCTCATGGCGCTTCGCGTCCGCGGGGAAGCGCAGGCGGAGATCATCGGGGCCGTGGAGGCGATGCGCGGCCGCATGCTGCGGGTCGAGGCGCCCGAGGGCACGATCGACATCGTCGGCACCGGCGGCGACGGGTCGGGCAGCTACAACATCTCCACGCTCGCGGCCATCATCGTCGCAGGCTGCGGGATCCCGGTCGCGAAGCACGGCAACCGGGCCGCCTCCTCGCGGTCGGGCGCCGCGGATGTGCTGACAGCGCTCGGCGTTCGAATCGGCCTCGACGCCCGCTCACTGGAGGCGTGCCTGCGCGAGGCCGGCCTCTGCTTCATGTTCGCGCAGACGCACCATGCCTCGATGCGCCACGTCGCGGCAGCGCGGGTGGAGCTCGGCACCCGCACCCTCTTCAACCTGCTCGGCCCGCTGGCGAACCCGGCCGGCGTGCGGCGGCAGCTCCTCGGCGTGCCGTCCGGCGCATGGCTCGAGCCGCTGACGCGGGCGCTGGCCGAGCTCGGCTCGGACACGGTGTGGACCGTGCACGGCTCGGACGGGCTGGACGAGATCACCACCACCGGGCCGAGCGCCGTCGTGGCGCTGGAGGGCGGACAGCTCCGCTCCTTCACGATCCAGCCGGAGGATGTCGGCCTTCCGCGCGCCCGTCCGGAGGACCTGAAGGGCGCCGACCCGGAGAGCAACGCCGCGGCGCTGCGGGCCGTGCTGGACGGCGCTGGGACGGCCTATCGCGACATCGCGGTGTTCAACGCGGGCGCGACGACCAGCGA